>JAOZMU010000653.1:249-2550 GCA_029934165.1 Bacteroidales bacterium | reverse complement strand
ATTGAAAATCAACATAATATTTTTTGGGGTTAATAAATTTTGTCCAAAGTCTAATTACTATCATAACAAAAAAATTGTGAGTTACGAATTAGCTACCGCTTGAAAACAAAAACTCCAATGCCCTTTCAAATTGTTCCACGTGGAACATTGCTTAAAAAACACTATTTCAAAGAGTTACACAAATTTTACACAATCGGAATTTTACCGTCCAAGAGCGACAAGCAAAACATTTACATCTGAGGGCGAAACTCCACTTATCCGAGATGCTTGTCCGATTGTTGTGGGTTGTACTTTTGCTAATTTATGGCGTGCTTCTGTAGAGAGGGATTTTAATTTTTCAAAATCGTAATTATTTGGAATCACAACATGCTCTAGCCGATTTAATTTCTCAGCAAGCAAACGTTCTCTGCCGATGTACCCGCTATATTTCATTTGAACTTCTGCCGACTGAATTACAGAATCGACATTATCTCCTATTATTTTTAACAATTCTTTCAACTGCGGAATCACAGGAATTAAATCGGAAATTGCAACCTGTGGACGCGCCACAATGTTAATCAACTTGGTTTTTTGCTTCAACGGCGATGTACCTAATTTCACAAAAAGCTCATTCATATATTTTGGCAAAACGCTAAATCCAGCAAAGAAATTGACTACCTCTCCTATTTGATTTTTACGTTTCTGCATTTCGTTCAGTCGTTCTGGTTTTACCAAACCAACATCAAAACCTTTTTGGGTTAATCGCAAATCGGCATTATCTTGTCGTAAAAGGATACGAAATTCTGCCCGCGAAGTAAACATCCGATACGGCTCATCGACTCCTTTTGTTATCAAATCGTCAATCAAAACTCCGATGTAAGCCTCATCGCGCGAAAGGACAAACGGCGATTTTTCGGCGATTTTTCTCATTGCATTTATTCCAGCTATCAGACCTTGAGCTGCGGCTTCTTCGTAGCCCGTTGTGCCATTAATTTGTCCTGCAAAATAAAGCCCATAGATATGCTTTGTTTCGAGTGTTGTGGTCAATTGTGTCGGCATGAAAAAATCGTACTCAATGGCATAACCAGGACGAAAAACTTTCACTTTTTCAAACCCGGAAATTTTACGCATCGCTTGCAATTGAATATCTATTGGCAGCGAAGACGAAAAACCATTCAGATAATACTCAATTGTTGTTTTTCCTTCTGGCTCTAAAAATAAAAGATGCGAGTTTTTGTCGGCAAATGTTACAATTTTATCCTCAATGCTCGGACAATATCTTGGTCCAATTCCTTTTATCGTACCTGTAAAAAGAGGCGAATATTTCAATCCAGTGCGCAAATGGTTGTGTACATCAATATTTGTATTTACAATGTAACAACTCAATTGTCCCTCGACAGGTTTTGTTTCTGATGAAAACGAGAATTTTGCAGGCTTTTCGTCTCCAAATTGTTCTTCAGCTTTGCTAAAATCTATACTTCGTCCGTCCAAACGAGCCGGCGTTCCCGTTTTCATTCGGCTAGACTCGAAGCCCAAAGAAATCAATTGTTGAGTCAGTCCAACCGAAGCAGGCTCGGAAGCACGTCCACCCACAACTTGCGAAAACCCAACGTGCATTAAGCCATTCAGGAAAGTTCCGTTTGTTAGTACGACAGATTTTGAGAAAATATCAAGTCCAAGTTGTGTCCGAACTCCCAAAATTTGCTCCTCTTCCACTATCAATTTGACAACACTATCTTGCCAAAAATCTAAATTCGTAATACTTTCCAAAATATTTCTCCACTCAATAGAAAAAATTGCACGGTCGCATTGCGCTCTAGGACTCCACATTGCAGGACCTTTTGAGCGATTCAACATACGAAATTGGATTGTCGATTTGTCTGTAACAACTCCCATATAACCGCCCAAGGCATCAATTTCTCTGACAATTTGCCCTTTTGCAATTCCGCCAACGGCAGGATTACAAGACATACTTGCAAATTTTGCCATATCCATGGTAATCAACAGGACTTTTCCGCCCAAATTTGCTGCCGCTGCTGCCGCCTCGCAACCAGCGTGTCCGCCGCCTACGACAATAACATCGTATTTTGATAACATATATTAATTAAAGAATTAAGAACTATGAATTTATTGCACTCTAAAAAGCAGTTTGCTTAACCTAACTAAGAATAGCAAAAACTTCAATGTTTTTCAAATTGTTCCACGTGGAACATTGCTTAAAAAACACTACATCAAAGAGTTACACAAATATTACACAATAAGAATGAAATTAAGAACTATGAATTTATTGCACTCTAAAAAGCAGTTTGCTTAACCTAACTA
>JAOZMU010000653.1:0-149 GCA_029934165.1 Bacteroidales bacterium | reverse complement strand
AGAATAGCAAAAACTTCAATGTTTTTCAAATTGTTCCACGTGAAACTCTCTATATAAACAAAAACACCAAAATAGAACTATTCTAACGCTCTAATTAAGTACTCTTACAAAAGTTCTTACGCTTTTTATTACCCTAAGTTGTTAATTCA
>JAOZMU010000652.1 GCA_029934165.1 Bacteroidales bacterium | reverse complement strand
ACTGAAAATCAGCAACAAACAGCAAATAATGGTATAGGTTAATTTAATCTTCGTTTTAAATAGAAAACGAAAGAGTAATTTATGAACTTTTTTTCGAGTTTTGTGCTGTAAAGATACTTACTAAATATAAAAATACTATGAACAATGCACCAATTTTTGATAAAACTCTATTAGATTCTACCCAGTCAAAGTTAAATTTTGACCACTGGGATACTGTTATGGAGTTATGGGACGCAGAGAAATATAGGGACGCAGTAATCGCGATTTTAGATTATGCCGATGGCACAATTTACAAAGAAAAATCTAATGCTGACAAGACAGAATTTACCATACCTCATGGTTCTGTGGTTGTTACAGTCAATATTTCTGAAACCCATTTCAATGTCAAAGCCCCATTTCTTCAAATTCCGGAGAAAAATGCAGTGCCTCTTCTACGTCAAATTGCCCAGATAAATTTTTCGCCACTAAATTTGACGCATATAGCACTGAATGATAACTTATTAGAATTTCAATATAACTGTCCGTTAGATTTATGCGAGCCTTACAAAATTTATGACGTTTTGCGCGAAATTTGTTTATATGCAGATAATTACGATGACGAATTTATTAAAAAATTCAAAGCAAAATGGATTGTTGAACCTATTGTCAAGAATTTCGAGGCAAAAATACTCAATTCAATATACGATAAAGTTCAACTGTATATCAAATCAACATTTGAGTATATCAATTTTTATGAGGGTAAAAGGCAGTATAATTTCGTATGGGAAAATACGATACAATGTCTGATGCAAATTAATTATTATGTTGCGCCTCAAGGAATTTTGCGTACAGATATTGAAAAAGCAATCGGCTCTATGCAAAATCAAGATTTAAACGGGAACGAGCGCATATCTATTGGAAATCAGATGCTTACAAAATTGCAAAATTATGACAAAGATGAATTGACGGCGGATTTATACATTTCGGATATTTTTATCCCTGTGAAATATTCGGCATCACTTACAAATATTCAGGATAATTTTCAGCAAGATTATGAGAACGCATACAATGAAATGAACAATAAAAATTATAATGCAGCTACTTTTACACTGCGCTATGCGTTTTTCAATGCGTTTTTTCACGCCAATATTCCAAACGATATAGCTGTCGTAATGACCGATGCTCTGCAAAAATCGAGCGGAAAACCTTGGAAAGATGCCGCTCTGGCACTTTGGTCTGCTATGAAACAAATTATTAATGGCAATTTGAAAGTCAAGAAAAAAGGCGGATTTTTTAGACGTTTGTTCGGTTAGCCTCGTCCGCAATTTATGTTTTTTAGCAAAACCCATTTTTGCGTAATATTTGGGCTTATAAAATTTTAACGAAACATTAATGCTTTAATTATGAGTAATTTAAGTCAAGCAATAACAAAAACTGTTTTCAAAATAAATACTGCCTCGGGTACGGGCAGTGGATTTTACGTTAAGGATAAAGATATTTTCATTACAAATTTTCATGTTGTAGCCGGACACAAAAAGGTTGCAATCGAAAACCAAAGCAAAGACCGTTTTCTTGCCAATGTTGTCTTTGTAAATCCAGAAACTGACATTGCAATTCTGAAAACAGAATCATCTTTCGACCTACCAAACCTTCTGAATGACAATGATTTGGATTTGAAAAGACAAGACCAAGTTTTCGTCCTTGGTTTTCCATTCGGAATGCCATTTACTATTACGGAAGGAATCGTATCATCGGTAAAACAACACATGGACGGCAAAAACTACATACAAACTGATGCAGCTGTAAATCCGGGAAATAGCGGAGGTCCTGTTCTTAATGCAGATGGTACTTTGATTGGTGTTACGACAGCAAAATTTCAAGATGCTGATAATGTCGGTTTTGCCATTCCTTTGAGTGTTCTTATCAATGATATTGAAACTTTTGAGCAAAATACCGAATTAAAATACGCAGTGAAATGTAATTCATGCAAATCGCTTATTTACGAAAAAACAGAATATTGTAATTCGTGCGGAAATAATATTGATGTCAAAGTTTTTAGAGAAATAGAGCCTACAAAACTTACTATTTTTATAGAAGAGGCTATAAGCGAATTAAAAATAAACCCTATTATCGCTCGAATGGGAAATGAATATTGGGAATTTCATCAAGGCAGTTCACTTGTTAGGATTTTTGTGTACGACAAAAACTATTTATACGCCACATCACCTATAAATATTTTGCCAACAACTGGCTTAGAAAAATTATATCGTTATATGTTAAGTGATAATGTTATTCCGTACATACTCGGAGTGATTGATAATCAGATATATATATCATATAGAATTCACATGTCCGAGATTTTCTCATCGCACGGCGAAGAGGTGAAAAAACGTTTGACAAACCTACCTTTAAAAGCTGATGAATTGGATGATTTTTTCCAAGATGAGTACGGTTGTCCAATATCTGAGCTTGCAAAAGATATTTAAACAAAAAAATTAAGTTGATTAGAACGAAGATAAAATTAACCTATACCATTATTTGCTGTTTGTTGCTGATTTTCAGTCAAATAGTAA
>JAOZMU010000088.1 GCA_029934165.1 Bacteroidales bacterium | reverse complement strand
TTCCTAACTAAAACTAAATCAGGCGTAAGCAAAATTATTAATTTTCCATTACTATAAGTGTCCTGCACTTTTTAATATTGAGACAACGATTTACTATTTGACTGAAAATCAGCAACAAACAGCAAATAATGGTATATGTTAATTTAATCTTCGTTCTAAGAATTACGAATTGGTTACCGCTTGAAAATAAGAATTTTATGCAATCTGAAATGTAAATTATTTAGTATAGTTTATATTCAAATTAATAATAGCTCGAAAAAAGTGTCGGTTATTTTTACGCACCAACTTACTATCTACTTATGAAATTTCTAATAGCCTGTATAGTTCTCTTATTCAACACGTTAACTTTTTTTTCTCAGGGTAATATTCAACATATTACTGGTAGTTTTCTGACGAAGATTAGTACAGTTTCGCGAGATTCTATCTCTGATGTTTATGGGTTGTTAGGTGTTCATTATGCGACATTTGACATTAAAACTGTCGAAGTTTTTGCTGGTTCTGCATTGCAAATGGCTATAAATTTGGCACAAACAGAAACTGTTTATTTAGTGAACGCGAAACACCAACGAATAGAATTGTTGCAAAAGGACAAAATTAGTCGGGAAACCGAGATTGTTCAACAGGCTAAGATACAACATTATACGATATTTGAGATAGTGGTTATTGCAATTCTTTTGGTGGTTATATTTATAATTTTTCGGAAAAAACGTATTGCTTTCTTGATGTTAAGCAATGAAATTGAAATGCATAAGCAAACGGATATAGAATTGAAACACAGCGAAGAAAGGTTTCATTATGCGATGCTTGGTGCAAATGACGGATTTTGGGACTGGAATTTGAAAACAGATATTGTTTATTATTCTCTGCAATGGGCAAAAATGCTTGGTATTGATAATTCTAGTCTTTCGCCAAATATTGAAGAGCTGAAAAGACGAATTCATCCATCTGATTACCAATCGTTTAAAAGCACTGTTTTAGATAAGATTAGTGGAACAACGACATCTTTCGAGGTGAGTTACAGGTTTAAACACTCTGAAGGTCGGTATATCTTGGTTTTGTGTCGGGGTTATTTTATACGTAAAAACAACCGGTTGCAGCGTATTGTTGGTACGCACATGGATATTACTGCCAAGAAACAAAACGAAACGGAGTTAATAAAGCATCGTGCTAAATTGGAAGACATGGTTAAAATACGGACAATAGTTCTTGAAAAAGCACACAAAAAAGCAGTAGATACTAACAAGTTAAAAAGCGTATTTTTGACGACAATTTCTCATGAGGTTCGTACTCCTATCAATGCAATTATCAAGTTTTCGGAGATATTAATTTCTAATGATACGAAAAACAACGAGCGCGAAATTTATTATAATTACGTGCGAACAAATGGGCAATTGTTACTAAAGTTTATGGACGATATTTTAGCTATTTCGCAAATAGAGTCTTCTG
Source organism: Bacteroidales bacterium (assembly GCA_029934165.1). Taxonomy (GTDB): domain Bacteria; phylum Bacteroidota; class Bacteroidia; order Bacteroidales; family JAOZMU01; genus JAOZMU01. Next base: position 8,183 of record JAOZMU010000088.1, on the reverse strand, counting down.
AGATGTTAATAACAAAGAAGAAAATGTCTATAAATAAACTTCTTTATAGTATTCATAGTGAGCATGTTAAAATTAAGGCGTTCCAAAAAAAAGAGCGTATTGCGTTTTTGTTGAGCATACCAAAATTCAATTATATAATGAACACGGATTCATTGAGATTGAGGCAAATCATACAAAATTTGGTCGAGAATGCGTTTAAGTTTACCACAATTGGTTTTGTAGAGTTGGGTTATAATGTTGTCGAGGATAATGTCGTTTTTTTTGTTAAAGATAGTGGAAAAGGAATTGACCAGCAATTTCGGGATAGAATTTTTGAGCGATTTTACAAAATTGAAAATCCAGATTTTACCGATTTTCAAGGAGTTGGTTTAGGATTGTCTATTTCAAAAAATTTGGTTGAAATGCTTGGTGGACAAATCCGATTGAAATCGGCTCCTCAAAAAGGTTCGGAATTTTCTTTTACGTTACCGCTTGATATTCTGTAACTTATAGTTTTATTAGTTTATAATAATAGTTGGTTTCTCCCATTTTTATTTCCAGAATATAAGCTCCGTGAGCAATATCTTCGACTCGTATTACATGTTTGTTGGTGTTGATTTTGTGTGATAAAATTTCTGCTCCAAGCATATCTCTCAGGGTTACAATAGCTTGAGTTGGCTGAATAAACTCTATTGTGAACCAATCGTGGAATGGATTTGGGTATAAATTTATTGTCGGATTTTCTGGATTTTCGATACCAACTAGTTCTGAAATCTTCAATGCAAAATAAGTTGAGTCTTGTAATCCTCCTGTGTCAGTTGCATAAACAGAGATTGAGAGAGAGTCGTTAGACGCATTTGAGGGTGTGCCCCAAAAGCTACGTTTTTCGCTGTCGAAACTAAGCCAAGTTGGTAGTGGATTTCCGTTTCGCAATTGTGTCGTAAATTCCAGAATATCAGAGTAATCAGGGTCAAAAAATGTTGTTTCGCCAAAGGAGTAGATATAAAAAGAATCAATAATTGCATACTGAGTCGGGATATTTTCTTCAAGAGTCGGTGTTTCGTTTTGATTAAGTATATTTACGCTAAATATTTTCTCTGTATAATCACCAAAAATATCAGTCGTGCGGACGTTTATTTCGATGTTTTGCGTATTCTCAAAGTCGAAAGATATATCTGAGAATAATTCATTATTAGTGATATAAAATTCGGGGTTGTTTTCTGTTAAGCTATATAAAAACATATCATCAACATCTTCGTCTGTTGTCGAAAATTCTCCAATGAGAGTGCCGATGGGCATATTTTCGTGTATTTCGGTCTGATTTATACTCAAATCTGTTGGTGCATCATTAATATTAATAATTTCTACTAAATATGATTTTGTCAAACTCTTCGGTGGATACCCATTGTCGATTGTTTCTACTGAAATAGTAAAAATCGAAACGTCCTCGTAATTATACATGCTGTTTGAAAAAATCGAATCTTCTTTTATTGTAAATAGGTCATTATCATTATTTCCGATAGCAAATTGGTAGCTGTGTAAATCTTCGGTGTCGTTATCAATTGTTGATAATTTTCCAATGTAACTATTTAATGATGAGTTCTCATTAATAGTGTTATTCGAGAGCAGCATATCAATTGGAGCTTGGTTAATATTAATAACATCTATTTCCAAATCGACGATGCACGACAAAGGTTCAATTCCGTTATCTGTTGAAATAAATTGCAAATTCAGGTTTGAGTTATCCTCGTAAACAAGCGATGTTGCTGTAAAAACACTATCATTACTAATACTCACTAAATGGTTATGCAACCCCGTATTTGTTTTTGTGTAATTATGAAAATCGTAAATATCTTCATCAGCCGTCGAAAGAACGCCAATAAGTGTACCGATTGGCTGCATTTCGCGAACCGATTGTTCTGAAAGTTCGATGTTGGTAGGTGCATCGTTTGCATCGTTGATGGTTACTACGAAGGTTTTATCAAATGTCAGGTTGAAAGAATCTGTCGTTCTAATAGTAATTAGGTAGAAATTCCCATTTTCGTAATTGAACGTTGTATTAGTAAATAAACTATTATCTGTTATGAAAAACAATGAATTACTATTTACATTTTCAGGCAACTCGTAAATATGCGTATCATTGTCGTCTCTATCCATCGTAGTTAGAACCCCGATGAAAGAATTTATTGGCATATTTTCGTCTAACAGATTATTTGTGATATTTATATTGGTTGGAGCTGAGTTTACGTTTTTTACTGCCAATTCAAATGTCTTTATGTAACTCAGCCCGTTTTTATCTGTAACACCTATTTTCAGTGAGTAATTATTCTGAATGTCATAATCTAACATTTTGTTTATTAGTATTTTATTACTTTGCACAATAAAATCAGTACTACCTTCGATTAGTTGGTAGCTAAGTACCTCGTTTTGGTCTGGGTCGCTACCAGTTAAAACTCCGACAGTAGCTCCAATCGGAATATCCTCATTGATAGTGTTATTTGATAATTGAAGGTCAAAAGGAGCTTCGTTAATATCCTTTACTTTGAGTTCGATTTCTGCAACGAAATCAAATTGTGGTGTCCCCGAATCTATTGTCTTTATTTTGATATTATATATGCTATCAGTCTCATAATCTGCCGATAAGCTTAATGCTAATTCATTATTAATTATCTCAAATAAATCATTGTCTAATACGCCTTGAGGCAACTCATAAGAGTGGGCTTGATTAACATCTTCATCGACAGTGCTGAGAAAGGCAATTGTCGAATTTGGTGCATCGTTTTCGTTGATAAACAAATTCGAAAAAGATATTTGTGTTGGATAATCGTTTGAGTCATTAACTTGAATAATAAACTCTTGGTCTAAAAATAATTCTCCAAATCCATTGTCAGTAGTTCGCACTATTATTTCATAGCTACTTTTTGTTTCGTAGTTGAATGTTTCGGCAGAAAATAGCGAATCATTTCGAAAACTAAACACGTGATTATCAACTAATTCAGTTGGAAATGTTATTGTTAAATTATCAGAGACATCAATATCGAAACTTGACAAACTGCCTATATAATCTATTGGACTATTTTCAGTAATATTTGAGTTTGAAATTAATATTTGATGCGGAGTATTGTTAGGAAATTCTGCTACTCCAATGTCAACAACTCCACCAGAGAATATTCTGCGATTATTGTAATAATCGACATTAAATACGGTGGTGTCTGTGTCTGTTGCGCCGGTATTTATACATTGCGAACCAGACGATAAATTCCAATCCGAATCAAGACTTGACGTATTTACACTTACAAATAAAGGATTATGATTTATGAGGTTTTCAATTTGTCCTGTCAGAGAAAAATTCGTTATATCAGATGCAATTCCATCGGTTCCAGATTCAATGTTGCAATTTATAAGATTTGGCTGTGTTGTTTCAGATTCTATAAAGACTTGAGTACCATTAATAAAACCTTCATTAAAATATATGTTTGAGTTTTTAATTGTCGCTGTTGTACCACCTGACAATTGAAATCCGCCACCAACTTGAGCTTCGTTGTAGCAAATATTTGAGTTCACAACCAAACCATTGGTGTTGAAAAGTGATACTCCACCTCCCATGTATGCGTTGTTATGAGTTATCAAAGAGTTAGTTATGTTTACTGTGGAATTTCTAAGTGCTATTCCGCCACCAAATTCTGCACTATTTTTTGTGAAATGGCTATATCTAACATCAACATTGCTCGAATTGGCAAAGACTGCACCGCCGTACCATTCTGATACACTGTTGTTTACAAATGATGAGTTTTCGATAATAATATTACAATCTGAGGAGTAAATCGCTCCACCATAAGTTTGGGCAGTGTTGTTTTCAAAAATGCAATTGCTAATCTTGATTGTATCGTAATTACTTGCGTATATGGCACCACCAGCACCGTCGGAACCATCACCGGTAGATGCTGAATTTAAAATACGGCAGTATCGAAATATCGAATTGCCTTCCATATTGTTTGTTAAATAAACTCCCTGCCAACTTGTCTCATTAGAAGCTCTGGTCAACGTAACTGGTTCGTTTTCACTGCCAATAGCTTGTATATTTCCTTTTACTGTTATTTTAGAATTATTGACAAAAACAACGTTGGTTCCTCGGACAATTTTCAATGTAACATTTGGTTCAACAATAATATTGCAGGTTACAAAAACGGTATCAAAAGCCCATACAGTATTTTCGGTAATATCGTTGCAGGTAGAATAATAATTAAGAAACTCATAACACCCAATGTCTATTACTGTATCTAAGATTCGTGGATTGTTTGCTAAATCTGTCGGGTGTCCGACCGTATCGGTAGCCGGGTCGCCGGTATTAATACAAGAAGATAATTTCGCAATCCGAAAATCGGCAGTTTCGATGTCGGCAAACTGAGGTGGCAAACTGCTATTTGTTGCAAAAGTACCTTGGTAAGGCAAAGGAAAAGAAGTTATGCCTTCCGAACCACCTTCTATGCACGAAAACGAAATGGCAGGAAAGGATTTGTTGCAAACAATTTCGTTTGTGTCGCCAACCGAATTGCCCCAACATATTGTATTAACAACATCTGAATCAGGGCATTTATCAAAATAAATTGCTCCCGCCGAATCTGCCAAATTGAGAGTTATCGTATTATTTATTAAATTAGAATATGCCTTTCTTATGAAAAACGCTCCTCCTTTTAGTGCTGTGTTTTTATACACTAAATTATTTATTATCAAGGTAGTATCATCATCAAAACAGAATGCTCCTCCATTTTGAGATTCGTTGCGATAGAGCTTGTTCATAGACCATTCCGATTTCCCTTTTTTAGAATAAACTCCTCCTCCATCTAAAAGAGATTTATTGTCGGAAAATATATTTTCGTAAGCCTCAATTTGGCTGTTTTCTGCGTATAATCCGCCACCACTCTGCAAAGCAAAATTATTTTCAAAAATAGAATTTTTTATTTCAGCCTCAGAATTGTACAACGCAACGCCAGCACCGAATGCAGATTCATTATTTGAAAAAAAGCAGTTAATAATTCTCATATTTGCTTTATCCGCAGCAACTGCTCCACCAGATATTGATTTATTATGATTAAAATTACAATTTGAAAAACTAACAAATACTCCAGAATTAGCCATGATTACTCCCTTGTTTAGTATGTTTTTTCCATACTCAAACTTACAATATTTAAAACTCATCGTATCGACAAGCTCCGATGAGATATTAATTCCCCTCCAACCAATTGCGCTATCTTCATAAAACCCAGTAGTATCAATCGCTGTGAAAGTTATTCTTTCAAATTCAGTTCCATTTGCAGAAATAAAGCCTAAAACATTTATTCCTGTTCCATGAAAAAACTCAACTCTTGTCCCTGGTAATATTGTTAGTTTTGCTTGAGGCTCAACAGTAATATCGCAATGTACACGCACTGTTCCCTGCCATGTTGTATCCGTTGTTATAGCCTTTCCAATGTCTTGAGAAGAAAAATCGCCAAACTCGTGAACCCCCAAATCAACGACATCGCAGTCAATAATATGTTGCGATGTTCTAGGATTTCCGTAATAATCGTACAAATTATCGGAAATATCACTATCCGGATTTCCCGCATTAATACATGGAGACGTGGGCTTCAATTTCCAAGAATACAGCCGAGGGATAATCCCAAGACCTGCACAAGGCGATGGGTGCTCAAATTCCGGCGGAAAATCATAAATATTTGAGGTTGTAACCTCATGGTTTCTAACCTGAATAGCTCCGCCCTCAATGAGGCAGTATTCTACCTTCGGCATTCCATATTGATAAGAAACCGCCGTCAATGAACTTTCACCTCGATTTCCATATATTATTGAATTTTGTAATGTTGCATTGCCGGAGTTAAAATACACCAAACTGCTAGCTTTTGAATAATTATTTACAATGATATTGTTACAATAGGTGTCTGAACCATCTATATAAATAATTGTTCCACGTTGCGCATGATTATTTACAAAAATGTTGTTATCTACTTTCAACGATCTCGCTGAATAGTTTTGCAAATAAATAGCCGCTCCAAACCGACTGCTATAGTTATTTGCAAAAATACAATTCTGAATTTTTATTGCCGTGTTAAAAGTATACAACCCACCAGCTTCTCGTGAACTGCCATTGTAAAACCCACAGTTAGTAATACTTATTTTATTTGCATACCTAACGGTCATAATGCCACCATAATACTCTCCAGCTATTGATGCACTACTGTCAAATTCGCAATAATGAAAAATTGTTGAATCTACTTCATTCTCTGGTTCGATGTGAATGCCATGCCATTTTTTCAAAAATGTTTTTGGCGAAAACCTGATAACAGAGTCCTTTTTTCCGACTGCAACAATACGCCCACGTACATATATGGAGCATGTGTCAATCCGCACTTTCGTACCTGGCAAAATTGTCAGTGTCGAGTTTTTTTCGACAGTAATCATGTGTTTTATTATGTATGGTGAGTTTTCTGCCGTCCAAATCTGCCCACCAACATTTCCACCAGAAATTACGGTTTGCGAAAATACTTTGTGCGTAGTTAATAATAAAAATAAAACCGTTACAAATAATCCGAATTTATTTAAATGTCTTTTTTCCATGTCAAAAATTATTATGTGTCCTGAAAACTTAAATTTTCTTATAAATAAACACACCCAAGCATACTAATATCTAAGTACTATTACAAAAGTCATTACGCTTTTTATTAACATAAATTGCTAATAACCAGCCAATACATTTCATAAAAAATAAGTCTTAAACCTTAATTCAGATATTTACTAACAGTATTTATCAATTCATTATTCTGGATAGGTTTTGAAATAAGGTCGTCTGCTCCTGCGGCAAAACTTTTTTGTTTCTCCTCTTTGCTCATTGCTGTTTGGACTATAACCGTCAAGTCTTGGTGTTTTTCTTTTATTCTTTTTGTAGCCTCGTAACCATTCATAACAGGCATATCAATATCCATCAGCACAAGATTTATATTACGGTTTTCGTCGCAAATATCAATGGCTTCCTGACCATTTTTTGCCCAAAGAACACTTGCTCTAGTCCTTTTAATCAGACCTTTAAGTATAATAAAAAACAGCTCTTGGTCTTCGGCAACAAGAATGGTTTTCCCTTGCCAATTAATATCTCGTGCCTCAAAATTTAATGTCGAATTGTACTTAGGCGAAAAACCAAATAAAACAATGTCGTCAACTTGTTCGTATAAATTCCCACTATCGTCTTTAAACGACATCCAATTATCTAAATTATCTAACAATTGAGAATACTGCTCATTTATTGAAAAACTTGCTGTTTCAAGAAGGGCGCGTTTTAAAGTGTAGGTCATGTATTTAAGACCTTGGTTTCCTCCTAATTGATCCTGATAGCCATCAGAAAGCATGAAAATACTGTCATTTTCATCTAGCTGAACCTCAGAATATTTGAACGGTTTTTCTTTTCTATATATACCAATAGGCATCATATCTGCCTCAATAATAAGGAGATGGTGGCTATCGTTACTAAGATTTTTTATGTCTGGTAATGGTAATTTAGACTCCAGACTGCGTGCAATATAAATTGGATTATTTGCTCCTGCAAATTGTAATTTATTGTTATTCATATCTATAACACATAATGATAAATCAATTCCATCGCTAGTTTCGTTTCGTTTTCCTGTTTGTTTTAAGGCTTGTTTTAGATGCTCTCGCATTGTATTCAAGATTTGATCTGGACGCAATTGTTGTTTTTGACTAACAATTTCTTGCAAGAAAGATGTCCCCAGAAGACTCATAAAAGCACCTGGTACACCATGCCCAGTGCAATCGCCAACAGCCAGAAATATTTTGTTTTCTATAAGTTTAAGCCAATAAAAATCACCACTAACAACATCTTTTGGTTTAAAAATTAAAAAACTTTCTGGTAACAATTGTTTTATCTGTGCCTCAGACGGGAAAAGAGCTTGTTGAATTCGTAAAGCATAGTTTATACTATGTGTAAATTTAATGCTATTTTGTTCAAAAATAATATTTTGCCTACTTATTTCTTCGTTTTTTGCAGAACTGTCATCGTGAGATTTTTTATATATTGATGCTTGGGTAATAATTTCGGCTTTTTGCTCCTCCACTTGTTTCGTAAGTTTGCGAACCTTTGAATTTAGTACCTGTAAAGAAATTACATTTACATCTTGGCATTTATAGGTTTAATT
>JAOZMU010000651.1 GCA_029934165.1 Bacteroidales bacterium | reverse complement strand
ATCAATTATTAACATCCCAGTCTAAGACCTATTTTTTATGAAACGTTTAAGCTGTAAATTAACAACTTACGTTAATAAAAAGCAGAAAAACTTTTGAAGAGTACTTAGTACAAATTTAGAGCAGTAGAAACACAAAAAATGCGTAGCTATGAAACAAAAATTCAAACTTATTGATAATGACGAATGGCTTTTGCCCGTTGCCGATGCTGTTGCCGAGCGATATGAGCGTTATTTGAGCGGCTCTAAGCAGATAAAAGATAGTTACGGAAGCATATCAAAATTCGCTGATGGCTATAAATACTACGGCATTAATTTCGACAAGGAAAAAGATGGCTGGTATTATCGCGAGTGGGCACCAAATGCTATTCAGCTTTATTTCTTTGGCGATTTCAACCAATGGAATCGGTTTTCGCACCCGATGAAACGCAACGAAAAAGGCGACTGGGAGATTTTTCTCGACCGCACGACTTTCGAAAATACTTTCATTCATAAAAGCAAAGTTAAAGTACTGGTTCACAGCGACAGAGGCAGACACGAGCGCATCCCAGTTTACATAACAAGAGTTGTGCAAGACGAAAAAACGCCCAATTTCTCAGGGCAAATCTGGATGCCCAAAAAGAAAAAACGCGTACGAAAAGGCAGGAAAAAATTCGATGTTAGAACAATAAAAACACCGCTAATTTACGAGTGTCATGTCGGCATGGCGCAAGAAAAAGATGGAGTTGGAACTTATACCGAATTTGCAGACATTGTTTTGCCACGTATAGAAAAGGCAGGCTATAACATTATTCAACTAATGGCTATTGCCGAACATCCTTACTATGGCTCGTTTGGCTATCATGTTTCAAATTTCTTTGCAGCATCTTCGCGATTTGGCACGCCCGAAGATTTGGTGTATTTGATTGATACTGCGCACAATATGGGCATTGGCGTAATCATGGATTTAGTGCATTCGCACACAGTCAAAAATCTGAACGAAGGAATAAACGAATTTGATGGCTCGGCAAGTTTGTATTTTCATTCCGGCGACCGCGGACACCACCCCGACTGGGACTCAAAACTATTTGATTATGGCAAATTAGAAGTGAAACGATTTTTGCTCTCGAACATAAAATATTGGATGAAAGAGTTTGAGTTTGACGGCTTTAGGTTTGATGGAGTTACCTCGATGATGTATTTTCATCACGGGCAAGGAGTCGTTTTTGATAGACCAGAAAAATATTTTCAAGACGGAGCAGAATTTGACGCAATTTTGTATTTACAACTTGCTAATACGCTGATTCACAGCATAAATAAAAATGCAATTTCCATTGCCGAAGATGTCAGCGGAATGCCCGGACTTTGCGCTCCTGTAAAAAATGGCGGAATTGGTTTCGATTATCGTTTGGGTATGGGACTGCCAGATTTTTGGATAAAAATACTCAAAGAGCAAAAAGACGAAGATTGGTACGTCAAAGGATTCTATGATGCAATGCTCGACCGCAAACACGATGTTCCGACGATAGCCTATTGCGAATCGCACGACCAAGCTCTGGTTGGCGATAAAACAATAGCATTCAGACTAATAGACAGCGACATGTATCACAACATGGGCAAAAACAAAGATAGTTTGATTGTCGATAGAGGTTTGGCTCTACATAAAATCATACGTCTTTTTACGCTTTCGCTTGGCGGAAATGCGTATATGAACTTCATGGGAAACGAATTTGGACATCCAGAGTGGATTGATTTTCCGCGAGAGGGAAATAATTACAGCCATTTTTATGCACGTCGCCAATGGTCGCTGATGGATAACAAAGAGTTAAAATACCATTATCTGTCTGATTTTGATGTTGTTATGCTAAAATTTGCAACCGAAATAAATATTTTCTCTGCCTTTCCTCCTACCGAATTATTGCATGACGAGTGGCACAAAACAATGGTTTTTGAGCGAAACAATAGAATTTTTGTCTTCAATTTCCACCCAACAATTTCAATGACAGACTATGAAATTCCTGTGCCAGTGGCGGGAAAATACCGCATTGCAATCAATACCGATGCAACAGAGTTTGGTGGCTTTGGTCGTGTTGCCGACAGTGTCGAATATTTTACCGAGCCAGCAGGCGAGGGACAAGTACTTCGGGCATATATTCCGAATCGTACAGCAATGATTTTTGAAAAAGAAAGCGATGAAAAAAATAAAAATTGATTGCTCTATACTTAATATTTATTGGAAATATACCCATCAACGGTTAAGTTTAGTATAAACTACCAATTGCAAACGGAACAGTTATTGATATTATCTTAATGTCCTGATTATTAAAACAATATTGGTTTACAGTTAGTAAATAAACGATAGTCATAAACAAGTGATGCTATTTATTCGACACAAAATTTATTATTTTAAAACAGGTAGATTATCAAGTCGTTAGATACAAAAAGTAGAAATAATTTTTAGAACAACATTAGTTGTTTAATGCTATCAAATTTTTTGACAGAATTGTATATTTTGCATAATAAGTATTCTTACAAAAGTTCTTAGTAAAATGAATTTAATAAAGTAAGCCATTAAAATTCCT
>JAOZMU010000650.1 GCA_029934165.1 Bacteroidales bacterium | reverse complement strand
CACGTAAAGTACTGGTAATAAGTACAAAAAGTGGTTTTCTTAGAGGCACTAGATAAAGAGGTTAAAAAGGTGCAAGAAAAAGAAACTGTTTATCATTGTTCTTCAGATATAATAGAATCTCTTTTTGGCAACTATAAAAGTCGAAAATCAAAAAATAAATTAAACGGTGTTACATCTTTAGTCTTCATTTTACCAGTAATGACAAGGCTAAATGATAAAAATAAAAACAAGTTAGATTTTAAGAAAATAATGGAAAAAGTTTATTTGAGAGAAATCCATCAATGGATAGATGACAATCTAACTGATAATCTTGTTGTTAAACGACGAAAGGCAATGAGTATTGCGTGAAGAAAAATGGAGCGTTTGCACACCCTACCCTTTGGACTTCTTGTTGTGGTTGGTTGTTGTGGAACTTTTTCACTTATCAAAGCAAGTGGCTTGCCAAAACAGACAAATTTTTATAAACAACCCTGTTTGGTCTAAGGCAATTCACAATATATAATTAGCCAATTTACAGGTATTTTGGGCTTTAACAATTCAAAAAATGCGATAATATCAGGAATATTTGAGTGTTTTTTGAAGCCATTAAAGGTTAAAATAACAAGTGCATAAGGTTAATTATTATTTGTGATTTGCCTAAGTTCTTTGACCTATTTTAATGTTACTTACGAAAGATGTTTAACAGGCTGTGTATCAGGGCATAATGTTTTGCAAAATGTAAAAATACTTTGGTGCGAGTATTTTCCCCACTAATTTTTATAAGGTATAGATTTTTCTTCCTTTCGCTTATTTATGAAGATGTTGGCACGACGCGCTAACTCGCCACTTTCTTGATGATGTTTTAGCAATTCGATTATTTCGTTTGCGTCATAAGCATTCGTATTATTACTATTGCGCACTGTCGGAAAATCCGATGCCGAAAACTGTTGCGGACGCTGCGTTTTCATCTGGTTCGCACCTTTTGTAATTGTGTTGTAACTCGAGATTTCACCATTTTCAACATAAATTGGGTTGCCATTGCTTTGCGCAAAATAGTTGTAATTGTTACTCTCATCGTATTCACTTATCGTGTTATAGCCATCTGCTATCAAAACAAAGTAGTAAGAACCATTACTAAGCGGTGAGCCATCTGCTTGTTGTAGGTAATAGCCCCATGTGAAATATTGCGAACTTGCATCTACCACCTCAGAAACACTCATTCCAGATGGTACATCAAAGTAGTTCCATGCACTAGCAGAAATACCATCACCACCGTTCCAACTCCAATCCACATCGCCATAATACCCATAATCATTTGAGTAATAATCATAAAGTAAAACACCGTAGTCATTAGCATCATACGCATTGTAATATGTGTAAATTATATTCCAATCCGAACTCGCTTCTATTGTAGAATTTCCAGAATTGAAAACACTATACTGAATACTCCTGTACCTTGCATCATCTTGGCTATAATTGTCGCTATCTATTATGTCCCAAGCTAATAAGTCCGTATCCGAGTATGGGTCATCAACTTCATTATCATCATCGCCATCGGGGTCAGTGCGTTGATTTGTAGCAACATAGGCTGCATAACAAAAATCGGAGATAAAGAAGCTATAATCTACCCAAATATAACCAGAGCTTCCCCAGCTACTCCCCCAAGAGTTTACAACCAAAAAAGCACTTTTGGAATCATCGTAGCCAGCAACAATCATTGCATGGTATGCATGTTGCATTCCGGGTTCAAGATAAGTGTCATAACTTATTGAAGATGAGCTGTTCCAAGACATAAAACCATCGCCAAGTTGTGCGCCGATGACCACCGGACGACCTTGTGCCAGATAGTTTTTGACCTCCTCTTCGGTTAGATTAATCCGACGATAATTGTCGATTTTATGCCCATTAGCTTCGCTTGTCCACGAGGCAGAAGGAGCTTCTGAACAGTCGTTTAAATTATCGTAAGGCACTGAATACATGGTTGCTACACCGCGCGAAACAAGCACATCGAATGCTGCCTCGAAACTTGTTCCGCCACAATTTGAACCTTTATCAGAATTGTCAATCGCCCAGAATAAATCTTTTGGACTTGATTGATTCGATGGATTTTGTAGCTCGCCCTGACTCCAATCATTCTCCGCACCTTCGAGAAACGTTTTGAGGTTGTAACCAACTGCCCATGAGACACATGTACCATAAGCGCCTTGATTGCCGATAGGAGGAAATTTCTGGCGTAAATCGACCTGTCCTGGTAGGCTTCCGGAGCTGGCAAACGAAATGTCTGATTCGATATTTGTTGTGTCGGTCGAAACTAAAAACAAACCCAGCGACTCAATCGATGCATCTAGCTCATTTAGAACTTCTTCGCAGCTATTAAACGGTATCAATATTCCAGCAATTAGGGCTGAGAATAGGACAAATTTTAATAATGTTTTCTTCATTTCTACGTAGATTTTAAGATTAATAATGAATTAGTAAATTGCGATAAATATTTATAATATGCGTAATTATAATTAACATTTATGGCTAAGTAAAATGAATTTAATAAAGTAAGCCATTAAAATTCCTAACTAAAACTAA
>JAOZMU010000087.1 GCA_029934165.1 Bacteroidales bacterium | reverse complement strand
GTGGCGTTTTATTTTTAGTGTTTTTTGAGTTGCGAAGCAACGAAAAAACACTAAAAATAAAATGACATCCAACACGCTGATAAGGGCATTTTTCATTTATTCAAATTAAATAGTTCTCCACTTGAAACTGACGAGTTATTTTTAATATGCTTTTCTACAATATTTACAAGTCTATCAAACTCTTTTAGTTTTAAATCACTATGTCTATAATCAGTTTTGTAATCAGCTAACTGAAACGCAACTTGATATAAAAGCAAAAACGAATTTTTAGTATTAAAGTTGATTCTAATATAATCTGATAAATCTTTAAAATGGTGATGTAGTGCTGGGTGTGCTATCATACTTGTTAAAATATTCTCAATAGCTTTTTTATCTATATCTGTTTCTTTCAATTTAGTCATCAATTGTTTGTCAATAACTCTTTCGTTTTGTTGTGTCTTATCTCCTTTTTTTGCTTTTTGTTTTTCTATTTCATTTGCAACAATATCTGCCAAGTCTAATTCCGACATAAATTTGTTATCATAATGGATACTTTGTTTAGTTTCTCCTTGTTTAAAATCAATACTAAACTTTGGTAAGTCAAAAGGCGTTGAAAATGATACAATTATATTATCATTGAGATTAAATCTATATTCTTTCCCTTTATGGATTTCAGGATTTAATTCCCAAAGATTTAATGCAAATTTATGATATTGCTTATACCACTTGTTAATATCTTTTGTCCCTTTTGGTGAAAAAAGTATTCTTTCAATTGTTTTCCAAATGTATATATCGGTTATTCTATCAGGCATTTTGTTTTGATTTTACGTATTCTAAAATTTTTGTTAATTTGGATTTAATTTCTGAATTTTGTTTATCGTTGTAATCTAACAAATCTAAATCCTCAATATCTTCCTCAATATCTTCGACTTCTATGTATTTTAAAATATCTTTATCCAAGTCGAAAATTTTGACAAATTGCCTAAGCTGTGTCCAATTTTTCAAATAATCTTTAATATGTTCTGATTTTATCCACCACAACATATTTTTTGTAATTAAACGGTCTCTGTGTTTGTCAATTTCAAAAACTGTTTTATTGTCAATCTTTTCTTTAAAAAAATAAGATTGTCCAGTATAATATCCTGTTGTCTTTTCTATGATTTTATATGGTTCTTGTAAATTAAATAATAAATTTTGATTTTCAATATCAATACTTTCATATATTATTTTATCATAACTTCCTGCTTTTCCTACAAGATAATCATCAGTAATACGAGCAATTTCGATGTCATCATAACTAATTATTACAATTTCCTTTTTATTTGGCTCTAAGAAATAACTTGCTAATTTGTCTAAGATTTCAGTTATATTAAATTTCATAAACTCATCTGTTTGCATAGCTGTTATTTCTGGCTTGTATTCTTCTATTTCTTTTTGAAACAGCGGATTAATTGTTGCTATCCATTGTCCTTTTTCTTGATATTTAGTTATTAAAATAAGGTTTCTATAAACAGGAAAGCTGTCTGTTCTTTTTTCTTCATACTTGAAAGTTCCTGAATGTATAAATTTATCTCGGTGAATTACTTGTAAAAGTTCAAAAGGAATACTTATATATGTAAAAAAATCGTCTTTTACTCTTTTTACGGCATAATTTAAAGCTTCTTCATTTCTTTTTGCTAATTTTCTTTTTGCAAATTCATATTCTACTAATAATTTTAATGCCTGCCTAAAATTGCCTCCTGAATATTTTATAATTTCAGGAATTGTATTTTGCATTGTTTCATAATAAATACCAAGTCGTTTTTTTAACATTTGGTTAATAATATCGTCTTTGGTATTTGGAATTATTAATTTTTCTGATTTGTTAACCCAAATTGTATTTTCTAATAAATGAATAATATTTGCCTCATATAAAACTTTATAGGGTTCTATAAAATTTAAAAAGTCTTCAATATCTTCATATATATCAATAGTTTGATTAGTATTGAACTTATCTACTCCTTCGGCAAAAATAAAAAGTTTTCGATTTAAGATTTCTGTGTTTTTTGATATTAAGTTAGTTAACTGCTTTTGTATAGCATCAAGATTTTGTTCTACTTCTGAATATAATTGTTTTTGTTCTTTTAATTGTGACAAACTTATAGTATCTGAAAGCAACAATTCAGCAAATGAACTTATGTCTGACACAACATCTCTATATAAAATGTCAAAATCGTAAACAGATAAATCAATATTGTTTTTAATAGATAATTTAATAATATTTCCAAGGAAAATGCCGTAAAAACTGCCTTTGGTTTTGACAAATAATTGGTCAAATTTTAAATGTATATCTGCTTGAATTTTTGTTTGGTCAATGAATTCTTTATTTATAAATGTAGATTTGCCGACACCTATTTGTCCTGCAATTATTAATGAATTTACGTTTTCATTATTTAACCATTCAGAAAATCTTATTTTTATATCACCCAAGTAATCAACGTGAAGAATATTAAATTCTTCACGTTTTGTCAATGGTAATCCTATATCGAAATTAATTCCGTGTGTATTCATTTTAGTTATTTTTCCCAATTATTTATAATTTCATCAAAATTAACATTAAACCACTGTTCGCTCCATTTTTCCATATAAGGAATATCGCTTGACGATGGCTCAGGTTTACAACGGTCTATTTGCACTATGCTTGGTATTTCTATTGCATCGCCAATCAAAATTGCTTCTCCTGTTCTTAATACTGATAAGTTATCGGTCAAGCCACCAAGTGTATCAGGCAATAATTTTTTTACATAACTTTGGTCGTCAGGATTTGTTAATCGCATAGCTATAAAATTATTGCATTGTGCAAAAATTGTTTTTGAAACCTCAGAGGGTCTTTGACTTGCTATCAAAAGACTTACACCGTATTTTCTACCTTCTTTTGCTATTCGTTCAATTGAATGTTTTGAAGCTCTGTATTTTGCTAAATCACTTTGAGGAACATATTTATGTGCTTCCTCGTAAACAAGTAAAATAGGAATATCAATATTTGTTTTTATTTTTTTATAAAAGTATGCAAATTCAAAAAGTATTCTTGATATTAAAGAAACAGTAATACTTAGCACTTCAAAAGGTATTCCACTTAAATCAAAAATTGTAACATTTGCTACTTCCTTTTCCCTAAAACCGTAACTTATAAATTGTTTTAATGTTTCTTCAAAAGTTATTTTTTTACATTTTTCGCCTAATAAAAATTCAAAACGTTTATCATTTAATTTATTATCAAGTCTACTGGTAAAGTTTCCGAGCTTACCGTGTAAATCCCCTTTGATTAGACCACGAGTTCCTTGTTTCATTTCAAAGTTTTTATCAATAGCGTGTTTTAATACTTCGTGAATGTCAAAATACAAAGAAGAGTCGAAGTGAATTTTATCTCTGTCAATTTCAGTGCCTTTAAAATGTTTTTTTCTGCTTTTAATAACAGCCTCTTTGAATATATTTCTTTGATTATGGTCATTTGCTTCTGTATCAATAAATAATTCGATTAATTCTTCGCTTGTGAGTAACCAATATGGTAAAATCAATTCTTTTATACCTATCAAATTTGCGTCAGGAAATGCTTGTATGTATTCTGCGTGAATGTCAAAAATAATTATATGTGAGTTATTTAATTTAAAACCTCTTTTTTTAGGCAATGCAACTGCTTCTTGTATTATTTTAGCTGTTGTATGAGATTTTCCACTTCCTGTTGCACCAACGATAGCAATATGTTTATTGAAAAAACGATTTCCGTTTACAGGAACTTCTATATTGTCGCCTTGTGCAAGTTTTGAAAATACAAATTTATTATTGTCATCTATATTACAATCGTATATTTGTTTTAAATCCTGTTTTGAGACAAGCTCAACCTCATCAACTGGTGGTATTGGAATGTTTCTGAAACCTCGTTGAAAGCTTACTTTGTTTTCATTTTTCGTTAGAGTGCCGATAGGTTGAACATTTAATACAAAAGATTTTGTTTTTACCGGTTTTTCTGTATTTTCTGCTTCTTCATCAGGTTCAAGCACTAATTTTTCAACTTCTGTCTTTATAGAATAACTTTCAATTATACCAATAATAAAATTTGCTTTATCTTTTTCATCTGGTATTTTTATATAGCTACCAATATTAAATTCTTGGTCAAACTTTTCTGGGCGTATAAATTCAACTTCTATTAAAGTTGGTGTAACGGATAATATTTTAAATTCGGGTTTTAAACTCATAATTTTATTTATTTAAAAAGTTCAAACATTTGGTTAAGCTCAATATTATCAATTGAAAAATATGTTGTCGGCTCGTCAAATAATGTTTTTTTATTGAAATTATCGCCAAAGATATAAATCATATCTGGCAAATTAATGGTTTTTATATTTTTAAATGTTTTAAACGAAATAATTCTAACTGAAAAAGAGGTTTTTTGAGGTTTAGAAATTCGGATTAACGGTTGTTCTTTAAAAATTTGTTCGGAAAACTCGCCATAACCCTCATAACCGTCATTAAATCTAATGTTTAATCGGATAAGTTGTTTTTTTATTTCAAGTAGTTCTTTTTGAGGTTTATCAACGATAATAGTGAAAGGTTTTGCTTTTGATAAATTTTTATAATTAAAATATTTATCGGCAATATTTTTGATTAAATGAGAAAATGAAAATGTTGATTTTTCTGTTATATTGTTACCAAAAAAAATGTAATTATTGTATGTATAATTAATATTTGATAATTGTTTTTTTAGAA
Source organism: Bacteroidales bacterium (assembly GCA_029934165.1). Classification (GTDB taxonomy): domain Bacteria; phylum Bacteroidota; class Bacteroidia; order Bacteroidales; family JAOZMU01; genus JAOZMU01. The sequence goes on along the minus strand of JAOZMU010000087.1, from coordinate 4,915 downwards.
ATTTCGTATATTTTACTTCTCCCAAATATTTGGCATATGCTGAATGAATAATTTTTGATTTTGTTTGATTTACTATATTTGTTATTGTTTTTTTATTGCATTGTCGCTGTGTATAACTTGTTTTTGAATTGTCAGTAATCAAATTAAGTAAATGGTTTCTAATGATAGCATGATAAATAAAAGCTTCTTCTTTGCAATTATATTCACTTTTAATCATATTGATTACATTGTTGAATTGTTTTTGAAAATTAGTAGCATAAACAAGAGTATAGTTTTTTATGAATTTTTCTTTGAAACTCGAATGAAACATATTTGATTTACTCCCAAGAAGTTTGTCAAGTTCACTTACAGAGCTATGTTTTATAATCTTTTTATCTTCGCCATTAAAATATACAAATAAACAATATTGTTTTGTTTCATCAAGGGCGAAATCTGTCATTAATTTTAACGTTGCATCTTTTATTTTTTGCTTTTGTTGAGGTTTTGTATAAACAGTTTCATAATATTTAACTTGAACAACATAGTTTTCATATTCTAAATCTTGTTCTTGTTCAATTTTTACAAACTTATTTTCATCATTTTGATTTAATATTTCTAATATTGTTTTATCAAATTGATATATAAATCCTTTTATTGCGTAATATGCTCCATCTTCTGTTTTCATTATTGAGTATGTTGTTGTTTTTTTAGTTGCCCTTATCGAATACGGCTTGGTGGCGGGCATTTTTTTGTTTTTTTATGAGCCGTAGGCGAAATAAAAAACAAAAAAATGACTGACACCAAACCGATGTTAGCATTATTTTATTTTTTCAAGATATTCCAAAGCAATTTCTCTTCCTATTTTATCTCCAATATATTCAAAATTTCTTAATGCCTGTTCAAAATATTTTTTAGCACTATTTTTATTATTGAACTTAAAATAAACTTCTCCTATGTTGAACAAATCTTCTGCTACACCATGTTTGTTTTCAATTTTTTCATTTATTGTAAGTGATTTTTGATAATATTTTAATGCTTCATCAAAATTACTTTCTTGAAAAAAACAAGCTCCTGTATTTCCATAATTTTGTGCTTCTCCTAATAAGTTTTCTATTTTTTTATTTATTTTTAATGCTTTTGAATAATATTCTTTTGCAAGTGAATACTTTTTTTGTTCATAATAAATATTTGCAATATTATTTAGGTCATTTGCATAGCTTTCTTTGTTGTTGTTTTTACTTATTTCCGCTGATTTTTCATGAAAAATTAGTGCTTTTTCATAATTCCCTTGTTTCTGATACACATTACCTATATTGCCAAGAGAAGGGGCTTGTCCTTTAATATAATTTATTTGTGTTGCAATTTCAAGGGATTTTTCATAATATTCAAGAGCTTTATCATATTTATTGGTTGTATAATAAATGTTTCCAATGTTATTTAGGCTTGACATTTCACCTTGTTTATTTGATATTTTTTTATTGAGTTCTAGTGAATTATTATGAAATTTTAAGCTTTCACTCATATCTCCATAATTAAAAAATAAAATACCAAGCTTCTCCATGACAAAAGTTTCTCCTTCCATATTTTTAATTTTTTGATATAAGCTTATAGCCTTACTATAAAACTCTTTTGCTTTTGACATTTTTCCTGTATCCATGTAAATCGACCCTAAATTACTATAAACAGATGCAACTCCTTCAACACTATCTGTAAATTCAAATTTTGTTAAGGCTTTTTTATAATGCTTTTTTGAAATTTGATACTCACATTTAGAGTAAAAAATACTTCCTAAATTCATCAATTGTGTTGCTTGTCCTTTTTCATCACCTAAATCTTCGTATATTTTCAATGCCTTATTATGGAACACAACAGCTTCATCAATATCGCCTAAGTCATCATATATAAATGCAATGTTTAAATAATCTGATGCCAGACCTTGAATGTTTTCTATGGATTTATTTATTTTTAATGATTGATTAAATAATTTTAAAGCTTTTTCACTATCTCCTTGAATTGAAAAAATACCTGCTTTATTTGCTAACACAGATGCTTTTCCACTTATATCATTAATTTCATTGTAAAGATTTAGTGCTTCATCATATAGTTTAAGGGCTTTTGTTAAATCTCCCAAATAATATAATACATTACAGATATTATTTATAGCACTGGCTTGTCCCGAAATATCTCCTATTTTGTTATAAATATTTAAAGCTTCATATAAAAAATCAGATGCCTTGTCTGAATTTCCATTGCCAAGATACAATAAACCTAAATTATTTAATTGGTCAGCAATTGCCTGTTTCTTTTTAATTTTTTTTAAAATTGAAAGGGCTTTCTCTGAATAAGATATTGCATGTTCTGTTTCTCCAATTTCTTCAAGAATATTACTTATATTAATAAAACTTGATGCAATTCCTTCTTTGTCTTCCGTTTCTTTTTCAATTATTAAAGATTTTTTATGAAATGAAAGAGCTTTTTGATTATATCCCTTGTCGAAATAAGTATTTCCAATATTAGACAATTGTTTTGCCTGTCCTTTTACGTCATTAATTTCTTTATTTATTTTAAGAGCTTGGTTGTAATATTCAAGTGCTTTATTATAGTCATTTTTAGATGTGTGTATAATACCAATATTATTATAGACAGTTGCAAGTGCTTCCAAATTGTTACTCTCTTTTGAAAATTTAAGAGCTAAATTCTGAAAATTTAATGCTTCATCTAAGTCTCCTTTATCTAAATATATATTACCAATATGCGATAAAATTATTGATAAAAAATAGCTGTCTTTTGTTAAGTGAGCTGCTTCATTATATATGTTTAACGCTTTGTCAAAATTTCCATGTAAATAATTTATATTACCTAAATTTGCTAAAATTGAAGGCAAATATTCTTTGTCTTTAATTTTTTTTGCAATTTTAATAGCTTCTTTGTATAAATCTGATGCGTAATCATTTTCAGAAATTTTACTGGCTATTATAGCAGTGTTGAATAATTTATCAAGTAATAATTTTTTGTTTTTCTTTTCTGTTTTTTTATATGAAGCTAAATCTTTTTTTAGTGTTTCAAATTCAATTTGTTTTTTTGAACTTGTTTCATTATCCTTTAAATCTTTTATTGATTGGTTTCTTAAATCTGATATTTTTATTGTTAACTTACTTCTGTTTAAAAAGTCATTTGCAGTATTTTTAATTTCAGAAAAAAAAGCAAAATTACAGAATATTATCAATTTCATTTTTAATAAAATAGCTCTTTGCATTTGCAAAATGCTAATAATCTTGTCTTTGTCTGTATGATTATAAAAGGATAGGATAATTAACTCTTTGTTTTTTTGATTTTTCTGTATTATTGATATTAAATCAGTGCTGTTTTCTATCTCATATTCTTGAAATTTAATTAATTGTTCCGAAATATAAATTTTAGAAAGAACCTTAATTTGAAATGTTTCAGTTGCTATAATGGCATACCCTTCTGTTAAAAAAGATAATTTTTTAATACCCTCTTGAAATTTTGAAAACTGTTTTTTTGATAAGTAACCTTTGATTTTATTCATTTAAGTAATTTTTTACTTATTGTTTGTTTAACTGAGAATAAAATTTCACTTTATCTTTTATTGTCGGATTTATGTCATACCATATAGTATCATCATAGAATATAATTATTTGATTTGCTAATATTGCTTCATCAAAAATACTATTTTCTTCTTTTTCTTTTATTCTCGGTCTGTTTTTAGATAAAATTGAAAATAATATTTCTGTAATAGATGAGTTTTCAACTAATGCCGGCAAGTAATTTAATTTAATCTCTTTTATTGCACTATCAATATCTATTTGAGTAATATAATTTTCATCAATGGCAATTATGGCTGCTGTTCTAATAATTTTTATTAAAATATTTGGCATTCCGGCTGAATAATTAAGTGCTTTTTCGAGAGCATTTTTTTCAATTATATTTACGTCCTTATTTATTCTTTTTAATATTATTGATTTTAATTCTTCTCTATTTTTTTCAATATTATTATTTGCCTTGCCGGTAAGAGGATTTTTTTCAATTATTTTACCAAAATAGAAGAAATTAGTATTAGTTCTAAATTGTGGGTCGTTTGGAAGATGTCCCGGTATTGTTATTATTTTAACTCCATTAATTCTGTCAAAAATACTTCGCTCTTTAATAAACAACTCTCGAATTTGCTTTAAATTTCTTAGCTTTTCCATGTCGTCAATAATAAGTAACATGAATTTGTCTTTTTGCAGTTCTGCAATTATGTCATTTAGAATTTTTAAAAAATCCGTAATTTTTGCTGATATTTTTTCTCTTATTATTTTTTTTGCGTTTTTATCGAATGCAAAACTGTTTACAATAGATGTTTTAAACCCTAAAAAAGTCCAAAATTTAAAACCTGCTGATGCTTCAATATCTGCTTTGGCAGAATATTTTTTTTCGATTTGTTTTAATTGTTCTTCTTTGATATTTCCATCATATATTTTTTTCAACGTATCAATTTCTTCAAGAAAAAGCTTTGAATTATCACTTATCTTTATTAAATGAATAACAAGACCATACAGAATATCTGCAATGTTAATATCGTAAATATCTACAAAATCAGCACCGGATATATATACAGGTTTGAATTTCTTTTCTATTTCAGTATTTATGAAAAAAGAAAGTGCTGTTGTTTTTCCATTGCCTGACTGTCCGGCAATAAAGAATGTTTTATTTGAATTTGTAAAATATAATTCTTTTCTTATTCTGTCTAATTGTTTTCTATAAATAGGAACATACCAATCTTTATTCGTTTTTTGATTAATTTCACTATCTAAGTTTTCAATTAGTTCTATTATATTATTTGCTTTTTTCATATTTTTTTACAATTAATGCTAACGGAAATGTGCTGGTGGCGGTGGCTTGTATGGTTTGCTTTGCGGTTTTGAGCGAAGCA
>JAOZMU010000649.1 GCA_029934165.1 Bacteroidales bacterium | reverse complement strand
CATTATTGGGTTTACTCAAATATACAAAATTTGTCCAACTTTAGACGGGTAGCCATTAATTATTAATTTTCCATTACTAATAATTATCAAAAACCTAATGTAAGAGTTGAAATTTTATAAAAATTTACTATTTTTGGAGGCTGTTTGTAGAAACATCTAGTCTGACGATGAATGATGCTGCAAGATGTTTTAAGTAATTGTTTTAAAATCAATAAAATAAGACAATAAACTATAATTAATAATTTAATTCAGATACAATGAAGACTTACACAACGAGTGACATAAGAAACATTGTGCTATTAGGAAATGCGGGTTCGGGAAAAACGACACTTGCAGAATCTATGCTTTTAGAGGGCGGCGTAATCAAGCGTCGTGGCGATACTGGGAGCAAAAACACAGTGTCTGACCACCGCGAAATAGAACATTCACAAGAAGGTTCTGTGTTTTCGACACTGCTTTATGCAGAGTGGAAGGGTAAAAAAGTAAATATACTTGACGCTCCGGGTGCAGACGATTTTGTTGGTGGCGCAATTTCTTCGTTGCACATTGCAGATACCGCTATTTTATTGCTCAATACTCAAAATGGAATCGAAGTTGGTGCCGAAATCCATTGGCGACATGCGCAACGCATGAAAAAACCTGTTGTTCTTTTGGCAAATCACCTTGACCACGACAAAACCAATTTTGAAAAAACTGTTGATGAGGCAAAACAATTTTTCGGCAACAAGATTGCACTCGTGCAATATCCGATAAATGGTGGACCGGAATTTGATACTATCATCGACTTGCGACTGATGAAAATGCTCAAATGGGGTAAAGATGGAGGCAAAGCCGAGGTTATGGATATTCCTGCAAATGAGCTGGATAAAGCTGAAGAATTGCAGGCTGAACTGATTGAAACTGCTGCTGAGAATGATGAGGAATTGATGGAAATTTTCTTCGAGAACGAAACATTGACTCCAGAAGAAATGCAACGCGGAATCCTTGCTGGTATCCGTACTCGTAACATGTTTCCGGTGTTGTGTTCTGTTGCAAAGAAAAATTTTGGAGTGCAAACACTTCTTGATTTTATTTGTAACGCACTGCCTGCTCCAGACGAAATGGAAACTCCTCAAACTACTGAAGGTGTTGATGTTGTGTGTAGTGTCGATGGACCTGCATCTGCGTTTGTTTTCAAAAATTCGATTGAGCAACATATTGGCGAAGTTTTACACTTCAAAGTTATGTCTGGTAAATTGACGGAAAGTATCGACTTGATAAACACAAATCGACAATCGAAAGAGCGTGTTTCTCAGTTGTTTGCAGTTGCGGGGAAAAATCGCGAAAAAGTTTCTGAGTTATGTGCTGGCGACCTTGGGGCAACAGTAAAACTGAAGGAAACTCGTACAAATCATACTCTTAGCGATAAAGCTGCCGATTATCAGTTTGCGCCAATTCCATTTCCTGAGCCGAAACACCGCACAGCTATCAAAGCGGCTAACGAGGCAGACGAGGAAAAATTGGGCGAAGCTCTCAATAAAATTCGCGAAGAAGACCCTACTGTTGTAATGCAGTATTTGAAAGAATTGAAGCAATTGATTCTTTCGGGACAAGGCGAATTTCATTTGAACACAGTAAAATGGCATTTGGATAATGTGTATGGTATTGAAACAGAGTTTATTAAGCCGAAAATTCAATATCGCGAAACAATCACAAAAGCTGCTCAATCGAGCTACCGACACAAGAAACAATCGGGTGGTGCTGGACAATTTGGCGAGGTACACATGATTATTGAGCCGTTCTCGGAAGATAAACCAGAACCAAGTTCTTTCCGATTTGGCGCAAAAGAGCAAACCGTTTCTGTGCGCGGAAAAGACGAGCATCAACTGGATTGGGGCGGAAAACTTGTTTTTTATAACTGTATCGTTGGTGGTGTTATTGATGCCAGATTTTTGCCGGCTATTATGAAGGGAATCATGGAAAAAATGGAAACCGGACCATTGACTGGTAGCTATGCTCGTGATATTCGCGTTATGGTTTATGATGGAAAAATGCACCCTGTCGATTCAAACGAAATTTCGTTTAAACTCGCTGGTATGAATGCTTTTAAAACTGCGTTTAAAGAAGCTGGACCAAAAATTATGGAGCCAATCTACGATGTAGAAGTTCTTGTCCCGACGGACAGAATGGGCGATGTGATGAGCGACCTTCAGGGACGACGCGCGATGATTCAAGGCATGAACAACGAAGGACGCTACGAGCGTATTTCTGTTCGCGCACCTCTTGCGGAAATGGATAGATACTCAACAGCACTAAGTTCTTTGACTAACGGGCGTGCAATGTATAGCATGAAATTTGCTGAGTATGTGCAAGTTCCGTCAGATGTGCAAGAAGTTCTCTTGAAGGCTTACGAAGCAGAACAAGAGGAAGAATAGGAATCTGTTTTTAAGAAAAATAAAAAAACCCCGCAAAGAAATTTGGCGGGGTTTTTTGGTGAATATAAACTCAAGTTTTTGCTTTCATAACGTTCACAAATAAGGTCTAAGACCTATTTTTTATGAAACGTTTAAGCTGTGAATTAACAAC
>JAOZMU010000648.1 GCA_029934165.1 Bacteroidales bacterium | reverse complement strand
AGCAACTTATGTTAATAAAAAGCGTAAGAACTTTTGTATTAGTACTTACTTATTAAGTTATGTGAGATTAGATTTTCATTGTACATGGCGATTTTTAATGCAATCTGAAAAATAAATTATTTAACCGAATTTAGGATAAAACCAATTTGAATCCGATGTATCGCTCATACAATAATAATTTGATAGCTCTCAGCACATCAAAATAAATGTTTGCCGAAAATTTATTCATTCAATCGGTCAATTTCACCGTTAAGTTCGGCGATTTCTTTTCGCAACTCGGCGATTTGTTTATCCCAATCAACTTCTTTTCTTTTTTGTTCTGTTATGTCAATGCAAAGTGCTATAACACTGTCAATTACACCTTTTTTGTTTTTTATTGGAGTATAAACTTCAAGTAGCCATTTATCATTAGTTTTGAATAAATAATTGTGTTCGCCCGTTTGCACTTTGCCTGCGCCAATTTCTGCCCAAAAAGCATGATATACTTTTGTATTCATGTCTTTCTTAGAGATATAGTAGCTTAATCGTTTGCCAATAAGCTCTTCTAATTTTAAGTTACAGATCTTTTGATATTTTTTATTTGCGGTCATAAATTCGCCATCTTTAGTAAACTCAGCAATACCAATCATGTTGTTCATTGCCAATTGGTAATTGTCAAATTTTGTTTTTTGCGTTTTTGCCTGAATCATCAACACTTTTTGCTTTTCCTGCATTTCTTTCAGTTGCGCACGATATTCTTTTTTTATCAGCCGTTGCTTGCTTTTTTCCTCTTTTTGTTTAAAAACCATCTCTTCTTGCGTTTTCTGCAATTCCTGCATGTGGTCGCGCATTTCCTTCTCTTGTTGCGCCAATTTTTCCGATTGCTCCTCAGACTCTTCAAGTAGGCGGGCTGTGTTCATATTAATTTTTACGCTAGAAATTGTCGAAGCAATAGTTTCACCAACTTTCTCGACAAACTCAATTTGATATGGCTCTATTTTTTTGAATGACGCAATTTCGACAACACCATAAACTTCGTCGTTGAGTTTGAGTGGCACGATAAGCAGGCTACTTGGGTTGTCCTCGCCAAGACCAGACGTTATTTTTATGTAATTGTTCGGTATATCAGTCAGATACACGGTTTCGTTTTCAAGTACGCACTGCCCGACAACACCGACACCAATTTCTATTTTCTTTTCGTAATGTTTTTGTCGCTCAAAGGCATAAGCAGCAACAAGTTCGATAAATGTTTTTTCTTTATCATCATCATTTATTATGAATAATCCACCTTGACTAGCTTCGAGGTAATTGACTAATTCACTGATTATTGAATAGGCAAAGTTCCCAAAATCATCGGTGCTTTGACGAAGAATTTCGCCAAATTTTGCTATACCATGAGTTGCCCAACTACGCTGCATATCTTCTTTTTTTCTTCGCGAGTCTTCTTCGGCGGCTTTTTTCAGGTTTTCGCGCATCAATATCAACGAGTTACCAAGAACATCTTTATTGCTCAAAGGCTCAAATCGGCTGTCGTAGTCGCCCTGTCCAATCTTGAGCGAAAATTCCGATGTCTCCCGTAATCCATTGACGAGCAAATTCAAAGACTCGCCCATTTGTCCAATTTCATCGGAGCGTTCTTCAACTTTATCGTTTGGTAAATTTCCTTTGCTCATTGTTAATATTAGGTTATTCAACCGTTTTATTGGAGTTACCAACGATTTTGTTGTCAAAAAAGCCGTAATAATTACCATGAATAGTTGGATTAATCCCCATATTAATATTAAATTTTCGAGCCAAATGAACGATTTTTCCATTTTTGCGTCTGCCTGATCGACCATACTTGACAATTTATAAGACAGATTATCAATACTTTCGAGGATTCTATATGTCAGTATCATCATTTCAGAATCGTCCTCAACTTCCATTTTGATATTGACCAGCAATGCCGAGTCTTGATAATTTTCATAACTATTTAGCTTTCGCATAATTGTTTGTTGACTTTTGAACAGTGTGTCAATAGCAAGCAAAAGATTTTTGTATGCTTTTTGTTCCGCTGGTTTCCAGTCGCTTACAAGTGTTGTTAGTGTGATATTTAAAATCGGAAATTCTTTATTCTGGAGTTTTTTCAGTTTTCGTTTGTCTTTCGTGTTACTATATTGATCGATGTATATCCAATTTTTTATTAGCAATTTTGAGGTGTTGACAATGAAAAACAAATCGTTCATATAAGCTGCCGATGGCGCATAAACGTCCGTCAATTCTCGGTTTATGGTGTGGTTGTGCTGCACGTTTTCGTAGGTCAGGAAACTGTTTATACCTACTGTTACCATCAGAATCCCGAATGCAAGTGCCAATTTTGATGCTATGGTGAATTTTAACTTTTTGCCCATTTTTGTTATTTTCGATAAAAATAATACATTTTGTTGAAATGGTAAATATTAGCCGAACAAATTATTAGTAATTTTTAATATTTTCAAAAAATGACGGTTTTTAGTTGCAGATAGAAACTAAAATTTAATAATCAGAATTTTTTGGGCGGCTTCGGGCTTTTCGCTTGTAGTTGCCTCGTGGCTTGCGTTTTTGGCAA
>JAOZMU010000647.1 GCA_029934165.1 Bacteroidales bacterium | reverse complement strand
TACAAGCGGAAAGCCCGAAGCCGCCCATAAAAAAACTATAAGAATATTTCTTTTCGATGTGAATTGATTTTTTTTGTCCAAAGTCTAATCCATAACCTCCTCGGATAATTACTGGGTTTCAATAGATGAATTGATACGTTGTAAGGAATTCAACAATACTTTCGCATTGCCTAAAATCTCTAATGAATTTAAAGTTCGCCTGATTTCTATTTCTTTTTTTATTGAAGAACACTCAGAAAAAATCCGTTTTGCCAATGAAAGTGAGATACGAAATTATTTGGCTACCGAATATATATTCTACACTTTAAAGGACTGCCTGTTAAGTAATGACACGTCAGCATGCGAAATTATTAAAACTGTAAATCGCCTTTTCAAAAATATTAATTTCGAAAAGTTGCAGGATATTGAACACCATTTAATAAACATAGTAACAGAAAAAAAATCTGTCGAACTATATAAAGCTGCATTGGAAGCTCTAGAAAAGTTACTTGAAAGAAATTTTCTTATAGATTGCAAAGATAGTTATTCGCCTTTTGAGGAAGCAAAAAATGTATTTCGAGGATATTGGATGTTTTTCTCAACGCTGAGAGCTGTGACAAATACCACTAATAAAGAAATATTAACAGAGTTTTCAATTGAAGCAAAACAACAACTGCTTGATATGCTAAAAATTACAAACCTTTCTTTAGTAGATTTATCATACCTAGACCTATCGAATGTTGAAATGAAACTATTAAATCCAAATTTTATAGGAGTTAATAATATTGTATCTTTTGAAGGTTCTGACCTTTCTGGACTTGATTTTTCAAACAAAAATTTTTCAAATGTAAATTTTAATAATTCGACTTTAATAAACAGCTGTTTGATAAATAGTGATTTTACGAATGCTTCATTTGATTGCGCAGAATTTATTGGAATGAACGAGAGTTCATTAACGCCAGATTTTTCAAATTCTATACTTGAAGGAGCTACATTTAAAAAAAGTGATTTTAATGAAGCAAAAGAATAGAGTCTAATAGGTTTCGCAGCAATAAAAAACATATAAATCACAAATATAAACTCGTATGTACAAACTAACAGTAAAACTCAAACAGCACACGCCGCTCATACACTTTCAGCATGAGCAAGAGGGTGCTACGCTTCGGGCAACAGAGCTGAAACCGAAGCTGGATAAGTTTCTGATTAAGAAGCTCGGCATAGAAAAACTAAAGTCTTTGTTTATCGGAAATGGCGACAAGCCAGCTTTAGATTATAAAATCAGAATAACTCCGCAAAGCAATGTCGATTTTTTTGATATTGAAAAGGTGAAAACTGACAGAAATAATCGTCCAAGTTTTGATAAAAGAGGGAATCCTCGAAAGGTTCAATTTCCTGCTTTCTTTGCAAATATGGGAAGTGATGGAGATGAGAAAAAGTTTTCGTATTGCGAAAAACTTGATTTGATTATTTCATCATTCAACAAAGAATTAACAGATGAGATAAAAAAACATATTTCTGAGTTTTTTGCTTTCCATAATTTTGGAACACGACAAAGTAAAGGTTTTGGCTCTTTTTATCCAACAAAAAACAATGAAGAAGGGATTTATATAGAGCCTAAAAAATTCTTTACTTTTCACTTTTTTAGAGAAGCTAACGAAAGAGATTTTTACAGGAAACAATATGTTCTTTTTGAAGCTATTGATTTGTTTTATAGGTCTTTACGTTCGGGCATAAATCTAAAAAACAGAGACCGAACAATGTTTTATTCAAAGTCGCTTTTGTTTTTGTATGCAAAATATAAAGGTTGGCAATGGGAGAAGAAAACAATCAAGCAAAAGTTTTTTAGCGGTGAGTTGGCTTCACAGAATATGGAGCATGACAATCCTGATATTTTAGATTATGACAGCAATAATAAATATTTGCTAAAAGATTTATTGGGCTTGTCCTCTGACGAATTATGGTTGAGCTACCGAACATCAATAACAAAAGAACATCCGCATATAGACCGCTATAAATCGCCTTTGCTGTTTAAGCCAATTGATTTAGGAAGTGGTAAATTTGATGTTTTTTTCTATGCCTTTCCAGTAAGTCGCGAAATTTTGAATGAAACCTTTAAGATAAGGAATAAAAAAGGAGGCAACTTTGATATAAAAACGCCATCTGAATTTGATATTGACAAGTTTCTTGATTTTCTGTTTTTAGATATGGGAAAACCAATTACCGAATTTAAGGGTGAATCTGGTTTTTATTTAGAAGACCATATTGACGAAGAATTTCATAATCACAGGAATTTTAAAATTTTGTATAAAATTTTTGATTCTATAAACGAAAACTTACTTGAAGATGAATAAAACCAAATACATCGCCCTGACATTGGGACCGATAATAAAGACGCTTTCGCTTGCCAAGAAAACGCGCGAACTGTGGGGAGCGAGTTATATGTTTTCGTACTTGATGCGAGGAATAGTTGGTGAGTTGCAAAAAGATCCATATAAAATAAATGGGGAGTTTATTATGCCATCAATTGAAAACATTGGCTACCAGTCTAAAGTTGGACACCCCTGTTACTTAACCAGTTAGCTTTGAC
>JAOZMU010000086.1 GCA_029934165.1 Bacteroidales bacterium | reverse complement strand
TTCAGCACTCGGAAAACATAATATAAGTACTCTTACAAAAGTTTTTCCGCTTTTTATTAACGTAAGTTGTTAATTCACAGCTTAAACGTTTCATAAAAAATAGGTCTTAGACCTTAAATTGCACCTTCCGACCAAATAATGTCAAACACTTCATTATCAAATGGTAATTCGTCCATTGATTTTTCAAGAATTTCGATTTTACTTTTAAGTTCAAGTTTCTCGGATTTTGCTTTCAATTCATCTAAAAACGCTGGAAATAAATCTATGGCAATTATCTGTCCGTATAAATTTTTGGCAAGCGAAATTGCTTGTCCGCCCGAACCACAACCGATGTCAGATATTTTCAATACTCTGTCTTTCGGTAAATCCATAAAACCAAGAGCTTTAAGTGTTTCCCTTTCACTTCCCATACCTTGTCTCTCCGAATTTCTGTGAAGGTCAATTATCAATTCTAATGTTCATATTTCGCTGATTAAATGAACTTTGCCGAAATGCGTAAGCAACATTAAATAGGTCTTAGACCTTGCAGTAGTATATAGCTTATATTCAACCCAATAACAATCGGCAAGGTTTCTTTATGGAAATTAGTTTGCTTTTTGTTGGTTCTATCGAATAAATTAAACCAATTTTCCGAAATTAAGATAAACTAATTTTGATAATAATACGTTACTATTGTAAATTATCAACATATTTTTTGACAATAGAAAATTTACTTAAAATTTTAATCCAATGAATTACAAACTGTTATATCTGATTTTCATCTTTTCCTTATTCGCTAATAGTTTATTTGCACAATCTCAAAGTCAAGTTTGGCATTTTGGTGAAAATGTTAGCGTTTCTTTTGGCACATCACCACCCGAAGCGTTGAATAACAGTGCATTATATTCAACAGATGGCAGTTCGGTTTTGTGCAATGCAAATGGCAGTCTTATTTGCTACTCAAACGGTGAAACGCTATGGAGCCAATTTAATAGCCCAATGTATGAAGGTAGAAACCTGTCAGGGAATCAAAATTCGGCACAAAGTAGCTTATTAATAGCCAAACCGGGTAATAATTCATTGATATATCTCTTTACTACAAGTGCTTACGGTACATCGGAAGGTTCGGGCTTTTGCTATTCTGTGGCAGACTGGACGGCTTCAAGTTATACAGGACAAATTGTTGAAAAAAACACAAATTTATTACCACAAAACCAAGCAACTGAACGCATTACAGCAGTTCAACATCAAAATAATATTGATTATTGGATAATAACGCATAAATGGAATAGTAACGAATTTGCAGCTTTCCTACTAACGGCTTCTGGTATAAATCCAAATCCAATTATTAGTTCTGTCGGTAGTGTCCATAACTTAAATACGAAAGATAAATCTGGATATTTAAAAGCATCACCAAACGGCACTAAACTAGCTGTGGCTCTGCGTGGTAGCAGCGTTGCGGAAGCATTTAATTTCAATGCAGCAACTGGCGAGGTGTCTTCACCAATTCAGTTTTCGTTGCCACTTTCGAGAGAACCGTATGGTATTGAATTTTCGCCGGATAACACCAAACTTTATGTTAGTTTCGTAAGTCCAAATTCAGGGATTTATCAACTCGACTTATCGAAAACAACAACCGACGAAATTCTAACATCTGCGACATTGATTGCAACGGCAGAACAATACCAAATTGCAGCGATACAAATTGCCAAAAACGATACTATTTATGTAGCAGGCATGAATCGACACTATCTTGGAACTATCACACAACCAAACAATTCTGCATCTGAATGTGGATATTTGGACATGGGTTTATACCTTAACGGACGTGTTTCAAAAATGGGTTTGCCAAACACGACAACGACTTTTCTTGAAAAGGTATCATTCACAATTTCAAACTTTTGCGAAGGCGATGAAACTCAATTTCAAATTTCTAATTCATCTGGAATAACCAGTGTTTACTGGGATTTTGGCGATGACGACAATGCACCTGCCGATACTTCGATTGAAATTTCACCAACATATCAATATAGCAATTATGGTACATTTAACGTTAGTTTAATAACGAATAGAAATGGACAAATTGACACTGTTTGGCAAACTATTTCAATTGCACCAAAACCAAAAAATTTTCTTGGTAATGATACTTTAATCTGTTTCGGAAATGTCGTTGATGCAAATGCTGGTTCTGCATCTAATTATCTATGGCATAATGGATATACAGATTATTTACAGCAGTTTTCTGTAAGTACTCAAGCTTGGGTTGATATTGAAACGTTTGCAGGCTGTACGGGACGAGATACTTTGCAAATAACGGTTGCTGACTTACCAAATATTTCGCTTGGAAACGATACAACAATTTGTAAAAACAGCTCGTTTGTTTTAGATGCAGGTAGCGAATTTTCAGCATACGAATGGCAAAACGCTGGAAGTACTGAATCTACATTTATTGTTCAAAACAATGGTATATATCATGTTACAGCAACAAACGCCAATGGCTGTCAAGGAAGCGACACAATTATTATAACAACAGATAGTATTCCGAGCATAAACTTTGGCAACGATACTACTATTTGCAACGGTTCGCAAATAGTATTGCAAACGGCAGATGGTTATGGCAATTATTTATGGCAAAATAATTCTTCTGCAAATTCTCAAGAAATTTCAACCACTGGAACTTATTGGTTGAATATAACAAATAATTGCGGGTTGTTTGCTGATACTATTGAAGTTACAACAATTCCATCACCAGAAATTTCGCTTGGTAGCGATTTGATTCTTTGTACTAATGATACTCTTGTTTTATCCGTAGCTACTGGCTTTGACTCGTATTTATGGAATGTTCCTGATAGTTTAGCCAACACTTTAACTGTTTTGCAAGGAGGCGACTACTGGGTAGATGTTACAAATGGAAATAACTGTACAACACGTGATTCAATTGTAGTTACAACTGCACTTTCCAGTGTTTTTCTTGGCGAAGATACTACAATTTATCCAAATGCACCAATCATATTAGACGCTGGAAATGAATTTGTTTCATACGAATGGCATAATGGTTCTTCGGAACAAGAATTTTTAGCCGATACCGCAGGAATTTATTTTATAACGGTTACAGACGAGCTTGGTTGTTCGACAACAGATTCGATTACAATAACTGTTAATGCAGATTGTCAAGAAGTTGTCGCTGCTGTCGATTTCAATAATTCACAACCTTTGACTACCGATAGTATTATTAGGTTATGCCCAAATGATAAAGCTGTAAGTCTCTCTGGTTATGGTATATACCCAGAAAATAACACTACTTATGAGCAAGGAGATGCTGGGTCTCTTTTTATCTGGAATTATGGCGATGGGCAAATTGATACAATGCAAACCGTAAATCATACTTACTCATCGTCAGGAGGTTATAGGATAAATTTGCGAATTGTAGATATTATGAATTGTACAAGCATAAACTCTATTGATTTTCAAGTTCAAATTACCGAAAGCCCTATTACAAAAACCGAAAACACTCAAATTTGCGTTGGAAACGAAGTTGTCTTAAATGCAGGTATAGCCCCACTTGATGTTGTGGAACTTGCTGTTTATAGCTATGCAAATATTGAAGATTCTATTAGTTTTTCAGTACCAATAGATTCTTTGCGATGGAGTGGCGAAAATATCCAATCTGCGACAAGCTCAAGCATTTCAGTTACAACAGAAATTGACGGTACATATAACTATTTATTAAAGGTTTACGATTCATTTGGCTGTTTACACGAGACCACTTCTATACTTACAATAAATCCTAATCCAACGGTTAATTTGGGTGTAGATACTTCTGTTTGTAGCGGTGGCTCGTTATTATTTGATGCAGGAGATAGTCAGGCAAGTTATTTATGGTCTGATAATTCAGATAATCAAACTTTTACAGCCTCACAAGAAGGCGATATTTGGGCTAAAGTTACAAATTTATTTGGCTGCTTTGATATTGATACCGTTAGTTTTACAGTTTTAGAATATCCTCAAATATCGCTTAGGGAAGATACAATAATTTGTGAAAATAGCGAATTAACGCTTTGGGTCGATACAGTGTATGTTTCGTATTTATGGAACATACCGGACAGTACTGATAATACCCTGACAATCAATCAAAATGGTACATATTCAATTGAAGTTATTGATTCCGGAAATCACTGTGTTGGACGGGATTCTGTTAATATTTATACATACGAAAATCCCACTTTCAATTTAGGAAACGACACGACAACATGTTCAAATAATCCATTCACCATAACTGCTAATGGCGATTATACTTTTTTATGGAACGATGGTTCTTCTTCAAACCAAATAACTGTCAACACAACAGGCTCATATTGGACTATAGCAACAAACTCTGTAAATTGCCAAAACGCTGATACAATAGAAGTTATAGTTCAAGAAGCACCCGAAATTAACTTAGGCATCGACACTGCAATTTGCTTTGGCGACACAATAGTTTTTGATGCTGGCACGGGTTATGATAACTATTTCTGGAATGTAACAGGACAAACAGCACAAACATTGCGGGCAGACACCGCAGGAGTCTATTTTGTTGACGCAAGTATTACAGGAAGCCTGTGTCATGCTTATGATACTATTTCTTTGTCAGTAAATCAATTACCATTCGTAACGTTAGGAGAAGACACCGCTTTATGTCAAAATGATACTGTTATTTTTGATGCTGGCGAAGGCTTTGTTTCGTATGCTTGGAATGTGGATGGCGAAAACACACAAATTTTGCGAACAGACACAGCAGGAACTTTCAACATTACAGTTTCTGACGAAAATAATTGTATAGGGCGCGACACTGTCGTATTTTCGTTGTACCCTTTGCCAATCGCGGGTTTAGAGGAGACCGACTCAATATGCGAAGGCACAAATTTGACTCTGGATGCCGGCACTGGTTATACTAATTATCTATGGTCTAACGATAGCACAGTACAATCTATTGTTGTGAATATCAGTGGATTGTACTGGATTGAATTAACAGACGCACACAATTGTATCGGACGAGATAGTATTTCAATTACAGTCCTTCCCGTTGCTGCCGAACTTTCATTGGGGGTGGACACTACAATTTGCGAGCAATCTACCGTTACATTTAACGCCGGCTTAGGATTCGACACTTATTTATGGAACTTGCAAGATAGCACACTACAAACAATGACGGTTGCAGAAGCTGGAACATACTGGGTGGAAGTGAGTAACGAGTGTGGAACAGATAGAGATAGTATAGTTTTATCTGTTGCGCCTTTGCCCGTTATTGAACTTGGTAGCGATACTACTCTTTGCGAAGGCGATATTATTACCCTTGATGCAGGAAATAGCTTTACCGCATATCTTTGGTCTGATTTAACGACTAATCAAACCTTGCAAGTCTCTGAAAATGGGACATATAGCGTAGTTGTAGAAAGTGCTGCAAACTGCGAAAATCAGGATTTTATAAACATAATATTTTCACCATTACCATGGGTAAATATTGGGCATGATTTTGCACTGTGCGAAGGCGATTCGAGCATTTTAGATGCAGGGCTAGGTTTCGTTAGTTATCAATGGTCGCAGGGCGATACTGTTCAGTCGATACAAATCAAAACGCCAGATACCTATATAGTAAATATTTCCGATGGAAATTTATGTTTAGGCAGCGATACAATCAACGTAAGCCATAGCCCGTCTCCTGTATTCGATTCTATTTATAACCCCGATGATGGTCAGTTAGTTATTGGCGTAGAAAACTATTCTGGAACATCGCCATATCAGTATCGAATTAGCGATACTTTTGGAACATCGACCGAACAATACACTGCCGCTTTTTTCAACTTAGAACCAGGCACTTACACTGTCGAGGTGATAGATGATAATGGTTGCATAATAACGTCAGAGGGCATTGTTGCTGATGATTTAGAAGTTTTCATACCAAACGTTTTTACACCTAACGGAGATGGCGCAAATGATTTTTGGCGTGTGCCAATTCTTGATGACTTTTCTGATGGAATCGCCCGTGTTTACGACCGTTGGGGAAAATTAATTCACGAATTTGAATCCGGCGATTCTGGATGGAATGGAAATTACAACGGAACAGCAATGCCATCAGACTCATATTGGTATATTGTAACCTTAAAAAAGGGGAAAACTTTTACTGGATATTTCACATTAAAACGATAATAATATGATTGATATTAGGCTTATATTCAACATAATACAAAAATATTCTTGTGCTTTTTGTGTATCTATACTTTGCATATTTGGCGTAGTATCTAACGCGATAGGGCAAGATGCACCAATTCAAAGCCAATATATGATGAATTTATTTCTTGTAAACCCCGCCGTTGCTGGCAGTAATAGCTGTTTATCTATTAGGCTAAATGCGCGCCAACAGTGGATTGGCGTTGACGGTGCGCCATCAACACAATCATTTACAGTACACGGGCGTGGCAGCTTAAAGAAAAACTTTGGAGCTTGGGGTATAGGTGTTTACAACGATGCCAATGGAGCAAATTTTCATCGCGGAGCGAAAGCTGCTTGTTCGTATAATTTTTTAACAAAAAAACGGCATGGTATGGAGTATCGTTTAGCTTTAGGGCTAGATGTTTCGTATGCACAGTACGGCTTTAACAGCGTAGGTTTCGAGGCAGAAAATGCTAACGACCCACTATTAAATGGCAGCGGACAAGAGACTTCTGGAGTGCCAAATGTTGCGGCAGGCTTATATTTTTACAGCTCAGACTTTTTTGTCAGCCTTTCCGCAGCACAATTGCTTCAGGGAGAATTAGATATGTATAGATCGACGCTTGAACCAACTATTCCTATGATAATTTTCGCGCTTGCAGGCTACCGATTTGGAAAAACGGCAGTCATTTTTGAGCCTTCTGTTATGTACAAAATGTCAACTGCTGGTCGTACGCAAATTGACGCAAACCTAAGGCTGTATTTTACAAAAGTATGGAGTGGTATTTCGTATAAACACGACCTTGATGTTGGCGGTGTTGGACTTTCGTGTATGTTTGGTGTAAACCTAAACAATAAAATTTATGTCGGTTATATTTATGAATATGGTTTTTCCGAATTTCAACGCTATAATACTGGTGTACACGAAATTATGATTGGTTACAATTTTTGTCATGGTCAATTTAATTATAAAGACCCAAACGGAAAAAGAAGTAAAATTAAATGCCCAGCATATCACTAATTTATTTATAAACACGTAGTATTATTTGCACGAAGTTGTATGTAGCTTATATTCAACCAAATAACAACACAAAAAGTGCTTATTATTTTAACACACCACCTTAAACACTATTTTCCACAACAATGTTTAAATTTTCGTCCGCTATTGCAAACGCATGGCGAATTTCTACCAATTTTAGCTGGACGGATTGTTTCGTTGAGAAACGTTTTCAGGTCTTTCCGAAAAATTTTTACAAGCAAAGCGTACAATTCCGGAAATTTTCTATTCATCGCTATTGGATTTTCAAAAAAGGACTCTGAAGCTACCGAAAAAAACTCTGCCTTATTGGTTGCTCCATAAGGATTTATGTCTGATTTTCCGTCCTTAATTAGCTCTATTTCCTCTTCGATACGATTGAGCCAAGGAATTGCATATTGATTTTCCAGAAGCAAAGATGGAACGCCATCGACAACGCCATCTGCCATATCGATGAGGTGCACAAATTCGTGGATACCAACATTTTTTTTATCTTTAGCATTCTGAAAACCAGCATGTAAAGCTGGTTGTGATAAAATCATTAGGTTGTTCATAACACCATTTCCAACCATGCCCAAAATACGCTTATCGCCACCTTGTGTTTCATATTCGGTGTCGAAAGATGCAGGATAAATCAACACTTCGTTCAGATTATTATATTCCCATTCTACAAATCCAAAAATGGGTATTATTGCACTCGATGCAACCAATAATTTATCGGTGTCATCGATTGATGTATTAATACCCATTATTCTCTTTTCGGCAATAAAAATCTGTACATCTTTCTCAAAAAGAGCTTTATCAATTTCGTTAAGGCTTTGATAAAAAACAACTTTTTGTAGTAAAACACTGCGCCAAGCTATTGGAAATGGTGTACCCATAATTTTTTTCCGTTGTCGATATTTTGATGTTAGCAACAAAAAAACAGGATATGCAAGTACCAGTGCGACAATGATTATGGCAACAAATGATAACACATCAGGATTATTTTTTTGTATTCCAAATAGAACTGTGGCTGTCAGAATAAAAACAAATGCCGAAATAAAATAAGCATATTTATATGCTAATTTTTGCGATTGGTTGTAAATAATTCCTTTAGATTTCATAATAATAAAAGTAGGTTTACAATTATTGATTATAACGATTTATGTTGTTATTTCAGTTCCTGATTATCAATAAATTATACTGCAAATAATTTTTTCAAATTTGGATTAAATTTTCAAATTTGGATTTGGATTTTTTCCCATTTGATGATTTAATTTTATGCTAAAAATCAATTCTAATTTGGATATATTATTATATCGAAAATTTGTAAAAACAACTTTAATTTGATTATTTTCTGTTAATACGAATTTTCCATTTCCAATATCTGATATAAATTCACCTGTTTCGCTATTATATTCGTAGTTTGCAATTTCGGGCAAATCAAAATTTGGATTAATATAGTCTGGAAAACTGCTATTTATCATAAATCTTGCATTTTGGCACAAAACGGGATTTACGTATAATATATAAAATAAATCATCAATTTTTTGTGTGAAAAAACCGTATTTAAAGGGATCATTTTGTTTTTCAAATTTCATATTATTTTTTTGGGGGGACGAACAAAAATAAACGATACTTTCAAGTTGCTAATAACCTGAAAATTAATTATATACAATTCCTAATAAGGTCTAAGACCTAATTAGTGTTGCTTACGCAATTCTGTAAAACTCGAACTATCAGCAAATTACAGACATGCAAATAAGTAAAAACTTTTGTATGAGTGCTTAAATAACACTTTAATATTATTAAAACAACAATTAGCAGAAAATATAAATTTACAACACAACAAAAATAGTAAAAAATCGCTGGCAAAGTCGTTTTTTGTTGGGTTTTTATAAATTACTGAAAATCAACAATTCTATTATACCAGAGTTAAATTTTGTTGATTTTGAAAGTCTTGATTATCAAGCTATTTTAAAATCGACAAAAAATTTCCAACAAAAAACGACTTAGTCAGAAATTTGCTAAGTAGAGGCAGTTTTAATTCAACCAAAAAAACACGTAAAAATGTTTGTTACGAAGTTGTTTTGCGGCATGGATTGTAGCGGTAGCTCGGTATGTTGGCATGCGATTTTTGGTGCTGTTTGGCGTGATGATTGAAAGAAATCTATGTGAACTCGCTTTTGCCAAAAACGCATGGCAACACACCGACTACAAGCGAGAAGCTCGTTTAGCCGCCATGAAAAAAAACATATAAATATTTCTTTTCAATGTCAATGTGTATTACATTTTCAATGTATAAATATATATTTTTCTAATAATCAATAGTTTAAATAATTTCTGTGAGTTTTGCAAGACGTTGATTTACAGGTGTTTGTGAAATGTAATTAAAAATGTCATGCATATTTTCAATGTGAATTGATTTTTTTAATAAACCATGTAAGGTCTAAGACTGGGATGTTAATAATTGATTATTTTGTACCCTATATGT
>JAOZMU010000085.1 GCA_029934165.1 Bacteroidales bacterium | reverse complement strand
CTAAATCAGGCGTAAGCAAAATTATTAATTATTAATTTTCCATTACTTAGACCTAATTTCTTTTGCAACTTGTTCCATCAGCCAGCGCGGTGTCGATGTTGCGCCACAAACACCAACGGTATTTACACCCAAAAACCAATCGGCTTTCAACTCCGTTTCGTCCGAAATAAAATACGATGCCGAATTAGCTTTTTTACATATTTCAAACAAAACTTTTCCGTTTGAGCTTTTCCTACCGCTAACAAAAATAATCACATCGCGACGACTTGCAAAACTACGTAGTTTTTTATCCTTACTCGAAACCTGTTTACAAATCGTATTATGAACCTCTAAAACAACGGGTTTTTCTGTTGATATAGCCTGCATTTTGTCTCGAATTAAAGAAACCACAAGCTCGTATTCGTCTGTGCTTTTGGTAGTTTGAGCATAAATAAAAACAGGACGCGAATAATCAATTTTCTCAATATCAATTGCGCTATTGATAACAATCGCAGTCCCGTCCGTCTGTCCAACCAGTCCATTTACTTCGGCGTGTCCTTGTTTG
Source organism: Bacteroidales bacterium (assembly GCA_029934165.1). Classification (GTDB taxonomy): domain Bacteria; phylum Bacteroidota; class Bacteroidia; order Bacteroidales; family JAOZMU01; genus JAOZMU01. The sequence goes on along the minus strand of JAOZMU010000085.1, from coordinate 9,160 downwards.
CCAAAAATAACAATCTGACCGCCGATTTTTTTTACCTCCTCATATCCTCTACGTATTCGTTCTTGCAGGCGCAAAACTACTGGACACGAAGCATCAATAATTGATAGTCTGTTTTTCTTTGCCTTTTCATAAGTTGTCGGTGGTTCGCCATGTGCCCGAAAAAGCACCTGTGTATCCTTGATTTTCAATAATTCGGCATGAGTGATGGTCTGCAATCCACGTTTTTGCAACCGATTAACCTCAGCACTATTATGAACAATATCGCCAAGACAAAACAGTTGATTATCAGACGATAAAACGTCTTCTGCCTTTCGGATTGCGTTGACAACACCAAAGCAAAATCCAGATTCTGAATCTACATCAATTTGCATAATCTGTTTTAATTTATTCGCTCTTTAATAGTATTTATCAACCAATCGAGCTGCTCTTTACGTGTCATATAACTGTTATCAAGCACAATAGCATCGTTGGCTTTGCGCAGTGGGCTTTCTTGCCGGCTTTGGTCAATATGGTCGCGTAGGCGAATATTATCTTTTACGTTTTCCAGCGTAATACTTGGGTCGTTCTGCACCATTTCGTTGTGTCGTCTTTTTGCACGCACATTCTCATCGGCAGTCATAAAAATTTTCAATTCTGCATTCGGAAAAACAACCGTGCCAATATCGCGTCCGTCCATTACAATTCCCTTTTCTTCGCCCATTTGCTGCTGAAGAAAAACCAAACGCTCACGTACAAATTTCAATTCTGCAATGCGGCTTACATTATTCGAAACATCTAAAGAGCGAATTTTACTTTCAACATTCTGGTCATTTAAAAAAGTAACATTCGCATCTTGCTCTTTATCATATCGAAACGAAATATTTATCTCGTTCATTTTCGTCTGCAAGTTTTCTGCCTCAATAGAAGTGCTGTTAATAAGTCTGTTTTCGAGTGCAAAAAGAGTTATACAGCGATACATTGCCCCAGTATCTATGTAGGCATAATTCAATAGCTTTGCAATAGCTTTTGCAACAGTACTTTTTCCGCAAGACGAAAAGCCGTCTATTGCTATAATTATCTTATAATAAGGTTGATACATGATATTATTTTTCGTAAAAATATTCAATTGCTTCTTTCAATAATAATTCTTTATCTATCGGAACGACTCCAACTTTTTCGCAAACCAAACCGCCAGCCAGATTAGCAATTGTCGCAATAGTTTCCGGCGGCAAACCTGCTATCAAACAGAGACTTGCAACACTAATGACGGTATCGCCAGCCCCAGAAACATCAGTAACATCGCGTACTTCGGCAGGAAGCGTCTGATACCAACCATTTTTACTTACGAAAACACCTAACTCTGAGAGTGTTACAAGCACAAATTTAATCTGTAATTCGTTGTGCATATATTGCACGGAATTATGAATTCCAGTAAAATCACTTTTTTCAATATCAACTTTCAGTCCCTCAACGAGTTCCTTAAAATTAGGTTTAAAAAGTGTTACGCCATTATAATTCAAAAAATTTCTTTTCTTCGGGTCAACTAATGTCGGAATATTCAAGCTATTTGCCTTATTTACAATTGCTTCTATAACTTTCGGTGTTATCGTCCCTTTGTCATAATCTTCAAAAACAACTGCATTTATAGTCTGATTTTCAAGCAGATGCAATACCTGCTCAATAAATTCCTTTTCAATCGCTGCATCTAAAGGCTGTTCCGTCTCTTCGTCCACACGCAATAAATGCTGGTTATCGCTGATAATCCGTGTTTTAACGGTTGTAGGTCTATGCTCAGATTTCACAATACCATCAGTAAGCATACCTTTATTCTGCAAAAGTTCTGCGAAAATGCGTCCTTTTTCATCGTCGCCAATAACCGAACATAACAACGGAGTTGAACCAAGAGCCTGAATATTACGGGCAACATTGGCAGCACCACCGAGCCGATTTTCGCGTTTGCTACTCGACATTATCGGCACTGGGGCTTCAGGCGAAATACGCTCGACACGTCCCCACATATAAGCATCAATCATCACATCGCCAACAACCATAATAGTCTGATTATTAAACGATTCAAATAGTTGGTGTACTTCATTTTCTGACACAATAAATTCTTTTTATTCAACATCTGGTTTCTGCAAATATAGCAAATGTAAACAAATATTAGGTAACAAATGATTATCATTGCGGGCTAACAATAGATACTCGTTTTTCGCGATTTTGCTAACTTTAAAGACGTATATAAAACATAAACACCCATTGTATTATTCTGTTATTATTAACTTGAGTATCACCGCATTACCTTACTTAATGTAAAATAGCTTTTTATATTAACTTTTGTCTGAAAGTTGAGTTTGACATTAAAAATTAACGAAGCGAAAACTTTAGAAAGAAAATTAAATTAATCTATATCATTATTTGCTGTTTGTTGCTGATTTTCAGTCAAATAGTAAATCGTTGTCTCAATATTAAAAAGTGCAGGACACTTATTATATATTTTCAGTATCTTTATTGGTAAGAATATTTGTGAATCGTTTAACTTTGTTTTTTGATGACACCACTGAGGGCTTGAGGGCACACTGAAAGTAATGATAAATTTTTTTATGAACAAATCTTACAACGTAACAGCCAGATAAGTGCTTAAGAATTTTTTGCACAAAACTTAAAAAATACTGACTATATGAGAATTTTTGCTTTCGATTATAAATTATTTTTAGTTGTATTAATACTATTTTTTTGTACGTCTTATGACTGTATAGCGCAAGAAGATACGGAAAATTCTCGCACATTAACACGTGAAGAGATTTTACGCTTTTCTATCGAAGAATTATTGGATTTACCTCTGGAGCAATTGATGAAACTGTCTGATATTGTTGGAGTTTCTGTCGATGAGTTGTTTCAACTGGTTCATCAAATTCACGGGGTCAGGTCAGATTCGTTGCGTTCTCATTTTCTTTCGCCTGTGCCTGTTGAGGTAATTAATCAACGGCAGATAGAAATTTCGGGACACTCTCAATTGGGTCAAGTACTTCAATATCAGTGTCCTTCGTTTCACTCGACACCACAAACTATTTCGGACGGAACGGATAATCTTGACCCAATTTCGTTGCGCGGATTAGGGACAGACCAAGTTTTGGTGCTTGTAAACGGCAAACGCAGGCATAGTTCGTCGTATTTGCACGTCAATGGCACGTTTGGGCGAGGCACTGTTGGCACAGATTTGAATGCAATTCCGACCTCGGCTATCCAAAAAATAGAAATCATGCGCGACGGTGCTGCTGCTCAATATGGGTCTGATGCTATTGCTGGAGTTATCAATATAATACTGAAAGAAAATCCTGTTGGTATTGATATTTCATCGCAAACAGGTATTTCTACCGAGGGCGATGGTTTGCTCCAGAAAGTCTCTGCAAGTGCTGGTGTTGAGCTTGGGACGAATGGTTTTTTGAACCTGACTACGGAATTTATTCATCGTGGTTCTATCAATCGTTCTGGCGATTACACTGGTGCTGTTTATGGCGATGAGCGTGATAATAATCTGACAGATTTCTTCGATAATGTTCCTTTTGAGGGAAAAAGAGTTATGTCAATCGGATTTGCGGAGACGGATAATGCTATGCTATTTTATAATGCAGGGACAGAAATTACGGAAGATGTTTTACTTTATTTTAATGGTGGTGTGAGTTATAGACAGAGTTCTGCTCCGGGTTTTTATCGTTTTCCGAAAGATGACCATCGGGTTGTGCTAAGTCTTTTTCCGTATGGATTTTCTCCACAGCTCGAAACCAATCTCGTTGATTATTATTCAGTTACAGGTGTCGAGGGTAAATATCACGGCTGGAATATTGATTTGAGCTATAATTTTGGAGCTAATATTTACGATTTAACTGTCAAGAACGGAAACAATGCTTCGATGGGAGCAAATTCGCCAATTTCTGCTTATGCTGGTGGATTTTCTTACGTACAAAATATTTTTGGCTTAGATTTTTCGCGTAAAGTGGATTTCCTTAGTATGCCTACTAATATTGCTTTTGGTACGGAGTTTCGGATAGAAAACTACGAACTTGCTGCTGGCGAACAAGCCTCATGGATAAACGGAAATAACGATTTGCCAACAGTAAGTGGGCAGCCACATCAGGTTGGTTTTCAATACTATCCGGGGTTCAAACCAGAAAATGAACTGACACGCTACCGAGCAAATATTGCTGCTTATCTGGATTTTGAATCCGATGTTACATCGCGTTTTTTGCTTGGGACGGCAGTTCGGTTTGAAAGATACAGCGATTTTGGTAGAAATTTGAGTTGGAAAGTTGCTGCAAGATACCGATTTCACGATTTGTTTACTTTGCGCAGTGCTATCAATACTGGTTTTCGCGCTCCATCGTTGCAACAGCTTTATTACAACCGTGTTAGCACACAATTTTTGGACGGCGAGCCGGTTCAAGTTGTAAACTTCAATAATGAAAGTGGTGCTGTACGTGCATTCGGAATCGAAGCACTGAAACCAGAATTGTCGTATAACAGTAGTTTCGGAATCACATCATTAATAAATGATAATCTGACAGTTACGATTGATGGATACCGAATTGCAATCCAAGATAGAATTATTCAATCGGGACGTTTCAAAGCAGAAGACGACCATGCCTATGCCGCTATATTAGACCCACTTAACGTTAGTCAAGCTCAGTTTTTTACTAATGCTATCGACACAGAAACTTTAGGACTTGACATTGCGGCGGTTTTGAACACTACTGTCGGGTACGGAAATTTGATTGTGTCGTTGGCTTACAATAGAACAAAAACACGAATTGATGGCGATATTAAAACATCGCAACTCCTTACAGGTAAAGAAGATGTGTTATTCAATCGTGAGGAGATTTCGCGAATAGAATCTGCAATTCCGTTAGGCAAATTTGTAAATCTTATTAATTATAAAATTAATCTCATTAGTTTTTCCTTACGAAACACGTATTTTGGCGAAGCTAAATATATTCATCCCGACGATGGTAACGAAGCAAATTGGCAGCTCAATGAATTGACGGGCAATGTTGAATCTCGCGACCAAATTTTCAGCCAAAAAGTGCTTACGGATATTGAGGCAAATTATCAGTTTAATTTGAACACAAAATTATCTGTCGGCATAAATAATGTTTTTAATATTTACCCAGATAAACATACGCACTCTAAGAATATTAGCAGTGGAATGTTTGTTTACAGCCGAAGAATACAACAGTTTACGCAAATGGGAACGTTTGTTTATTTCAAATTAATGTTTTCGTTATAAGCGCATGGCACTTAGTAATGGAAAATTAATTATATGAAACATGCCGATAAAAATTCAGATTGATTTGTATTACCTTTGTTATGTTGCATAATGAGACTGTTTTTGTACTTGGTTTGTAACTATCTCAAAGATACAATATTATGTCGAATTATGCAACTTTTTTAACACTTTTTGCATCTGCAACAGCCTGATATTCAAGGTGTTATTGAAGTCAGAAACTTGAGTATTAAACAATTAAAAACTATTTTTTATGAAAAATATTAAACAATTATTTATTATTACAATTATTGTTGTTTTCTCAGCTAGTATAAAAGCTCAGGAATTTGGCGCACCATTTCTGCGTAATTTTTCCGCAGAGGAATATGACGGAGATACGCAAAATTGGGCAATAGTACAAGACAACAGAGGCGTAATGTTTTTTGCAAATAGTTCTTTTGTAATGGAATTTGACGGAACTACATGGCGAAATTACTATTTAGACAACCAAACATCAGTCATGTCTTTAGCAGTAGATTCGGTGGGTGTTGTGTATATGGGTGGCGAGGGAGAATTTGGCTGTCTTATTCCCAACGTAACAGGAAAACATACCTACGTAAATCTTTCTCAAAAAATTAAAGATGAGGGTGTTAATGTTACAAGAATCTGGCAAATTGTTGCGAGTAATAATGGCATTTATTTCTTTTCTTTTGACAAAATATTTTGGTGGCATGACAACGAACTAACTATTTTTTCGGAGAATTTAAAACCATTTTTCGGCTTTAATATTAACAATAGAATCTATGTAAGAACCCAAGAGGATATTTGTTTGCTTAACGACACAGTTTTAACTCCACTTGAAAATAATGTATTTGATAAATACGATGCCGGTTACATGAGAATTGTTGATTATCCGGATAATAAATTATTGATGATTTCAAATCTTAGTGGTTTAATAACTTATGATTTAAACAATAATAAAATAGAAAAAATAGAATCGGAAACCGATGAATATCTAAAAGAAAACACCTTATATTCAGCATCAAGAATTGATGAAAACAGAATTGCACTCGGAACATTTAACGGAATATTAATTGTGGATAATCATGGGAAATTATTACAAGTAATAAACGAAAATAGAGGTTTGGCAAGTAATACTATTTTAGGTTTATTTACAGATAAGGATATGAACTTATGGGCAGCAATGCAAAAAGGAATTGCTTGTATAGATATAAATTATCCGGCTACGCAATTTGCTAAACAACAAAATATTGATAATTTTGTTACTGATGCTATTATTTATAAAGGACGAAAATATGTGGCTACTTTTGATGGCTTGTATTATCTTAGCGACTACAAATTAACTATAGAAAACGACAATCATGCTTATCGCAAATTTCTGGATGCACAAAAACCCGGCGATTTAAAAATAATTAACAACAAATTATTTGCCACAGGCAATCTTGGTTTATATCAAATAAGCGATACAACTATAAGAAATATTTTTCCAGTGGATGATATTTCGCAAATTAGTTACAATCCGAAATTTCCAAATTATATTTTTGTTTTTGCAAAATCGTCTTTTGTTGCAATTGAAATTGACTGGGAAACAAATTCTGAATTCGTAAAAGTTAAATCTCATAAGGAATTCCCTGAAATTTCGGAAGTATCTTATTACATTAAAATAGATGCGGATAATAATTTCTGGCTTGCTTCTTATAGCAAAATATTCTACATACGCATCAACACTATTGATGATTACCATGTGTCGGAACTCACAACAGAATCCGGTTTGCCGGAGTCCCGAAGATATTGCTTAACAAGCATAGACGGAAAAATAAATGTTTCAACAAATGTAGGAATATATAAACCGGTTTTTCCGGGAAATAACTTACCCGACTCTTTGATTACTTTTGAACATGATGATTTTTGGGGAACTCGATTTACAAAAGATTCTCTTTGGGCAACTAATATAATAAAACTAAGTCCGAATAAATATTTTATTAATTCTTCGCCTCCTGTATTAATTACAAAACAAAATAATGGCGAAATAGTAGCAGATACAAATTATTTAAAAAAAATTAGTGCTTTTAGGATAGGATATACAATGCTTGATGACAACGGAAATATAAATTTGGGAACACCAAATTCTCTGTGGGTCTTTAATCCGAATATTAAAAACGATATTCATTCGCCATATAATTGTTTGTTGCGTATGGTTACAGTTACAAACGATTCGCTAATTTTTGGCGGAACTTTTTATAATGAGGTTGATAGTCAGAAAGTTATTTCTGTAACTCAAACAGAAAATTTAATTCCGGTCATAGATTATAAACATAATTCTATTACTTTTGAATATTCTGCAATTTTCTACGAAAACATTGAGCAAACAAACTATCAATATAAATTAGAAGGTTATAACGCCAGCTGGAGCAAATTCTCTGATGAAACTAAAGCTGTTTATACAAATATACCCGAAGGCGACTATGTTTTTAAAGTAAAAGCAATTAATGTATATGGCATTGAAAGTGAAATATCGACCTTTAAATTTTCTGTATTACCGCCTTGGTACAGAACATGGTGGGCTTATTCGATGTATGTTATACTTTTAGGTTTATTAATTTTTATTATCGTTAAATTGTCTTTAAGGCAAGTTGTAAAACAAAAAATAAAACTCGAAGGAATAGTAGAAGAACGAACCGCCGAAATTCTTGAAACCAACAAAGAATTAAAAACAACTTTAAATGTTGTAAATCAACAGAAAGAAGAAATTCAGACTCAAACCGAAGAGTTGGAATCAACCAATGAAAAACTTGTTGAACTCGACCAATTTAAAGAAAGCATGACCGGAATGATAGTGCATGACCTAAAAAATCCGCTTAATGCAATTATTAATGTGTCAAAATCTGTTTCTTCACAGAAACAAGTTGAAAATACTAAACAATCTGGAAAACAGATGCTTAACATGGTGATGAATATTCTTGATGTACAGAAATATGAGGAAAACGAGATGGTTGTCGATAAAATAGATTATTTGCTTCTCGGAATTTCTCAAAATGCAATAAACGATGTAGCATTTCTTGCCAAACAAAAAAACATTACTATTGATAATAAAATATTTCCTGAAACCGGAATAAAAGCCGACAAAGAAATTGTACAACGAATTTTTGTTAATATCCTTACTAATGCCATAAAATATACTCCCGACAAAGGCAACATAACGCTTTCTACTACCGAAAATTCTAAGGATTTAATTTGTATCAATATAACGGATACAGGACAAGGTATTCCGGCAAATCAGATTTCTAAAATATTCGATAAATTTGGACAAGTGTCGGCAAAAAAATCAGGAACAGTACGTTCGACAGGTTTGGGGCTAACTTTCTGCAAAATTGCAATCGAAGCCCATGGAGGAGAAATAGGAGTAGAGTCGGTACTTGAAAAAGGTACAACATTTTGGTTTACACTGCAAACAGTTGAAATGCAGCCCGATGAAACCCAACAATTTGAAACACCTGTTCAAATCGAAACCCCAGAATTATTGCTTAATCTGGACGATAAAAAATTGCTTAAACCTTTTGTTATACAATTCAGGAAATATAAGATTTATGAATTATCAGGATTAAGAAAATTACTGAAACAAATTGAAGCAATAGAAACCGAAAACATAAAAATCTGGAAAGATGAAATGAGTAAAGCAATCATAAGCGGAGACGCAACAAGATATTTGGAATTACTTAGCGACGATTACACATAAAGTCTAAGACCTATTTAATGTTGCTTACGCATTTCTGCAAAGTTCACTTAATCAGCGAAATATGAACAAGTAAATATGTAAAAACTTTTGTATGAGTGCTTAAATCAAAAATAAGGTCTAAGTAATGGAAAATTAATAATTAATAATTTTGCTTACGCCTGATT
>JAOZMU010000646.1 GCA_029934165.1 Bacteroidales bacterium | reverse complement strand
AAACAACCAATTACATTTTATGATAATCCGAAAACCTTTTTCACTTTAGTATAATTCACAGCTTAAACGTTTCATAAAAAATAGGTCTAAGACCTTACAAAAAAATTAACGAAAAATAATGCTCTGAAAATTAGTTAATTAGATGGTAGATTTATCAAACATTGTTCATAATCCAGATTGTTCCATAGCCCCAAACGATGTACCTTACTGCTTTGCCAAGAAACATTCCTATCGAAACTTTTATCCAATTGGCTCTCACAACTCCCAGTGCCACAGCAATTAAGTCGCCAACTACTGGCAGCCAACAAAAAAATGCCAACGCACCTCCGTGTTTATCTGCTCGCACCGTCCATTTTTCAACTTTTGCAGGCGCGATACCAAAATAACGCTCTATCCAATTATTTTTACTTAGGTATCCAAGCCCATAACCGCTCATTCCGCCTAACCAATTACCAAGAGTTGCAACAAGATAGCAAAGCTCTACATTGTATTTATACACAATTAATAAGCTCAAAACAGCTTCCGAACTAAGTGGCAATATTGTTGCGGCTAAAAATGCGGCTAAGAATAACCCAAGAAAACCCCATTCTACGAAAAACTCCATATTTAAAACCTACGAAAGTGCCACCATTAAAAGTTCTATTGTTTTATAAGGAATATCGAAAATTTCGCCAATGTAGCTATTTGTCAAAATCCCATTATAGATGTAAACTCCATTCCGAAACCCTGTATTTTCGCGCAAATGATTATTGACTCCGCCTTGATTTCCAATCTCAAGTAACAGCGGAGCAAAAATATCACTCAACGCAATACTGGCGGTGCGTGCCACCCGCGAGGCGATGTTTGGGACACAATAATGCAAAACACCAAATTTGCGAAAAACTGGGTCGCTATGATTCATCAGTTTCGATGTCTCGAAACAACCACCTTGGTCTATGCTGATGTCAATTATTACCGAACCCGGTTTCATCTTTTGAATCATATCTTCGGTAACTATAAAGCGATGATAATCATGCAATAACTGCAATGCGCCGATGACAACATCTGCCGAATACAGTGCTTTGGTTAACACTTTCTTATGAAGTACGGACGTAATAATACGCCCTTGCAAATTTTTCTGCAATTGTTGCAATTTATTAACAGAATGATCGAAAACTTTGACAACTGCACCTAGCCCAATTGCCGTCCTTGCAGCGTGTTCGCTAGCAGTATCTGCACCCAAAATCACAATCTCGGTTGGTGTAATTCCTGTAATTCCGCCAAGCAAAATCCCTTTTCCAGAATGTATGTTGCTCAAATATTCGGCAGCAATCAAAATAGATGTCGATCCCGAAATTTCGCTCATTGCCCGAACTATGGGATAACAACGCGAATTATCTTTCAGATATTCAAAAGCAATCGCTGTTATCTTTTTTTGCATCATAGCGCGAATCTTCTCCGTACTTTGCGAGGAAATATTAAACGCCGTAATTATTAGTTGTCCATTACGAAGCATCGAAATCTCTTCCATATCAAACGGCGATACTTTAATCAAAACATCGCTCTGGAAAACAATCTGACGCTCTTCAACAATCTTAGCTCCCATATTGCTGAAACTCAGGTCGGTATAGTTTGCGCCATTGCCAGCTCCGCGCTCTATAATAACCTCATGTCCACTACAAATTAGATTTTCGACAGCAATTGGAGTTAGCGGAATTCTACTTTCGTGTGGGTCAATCTCTTTTGGGATACCGATAACTAATTTCTTCTGACTGCGTTGAATTTCAAGCATTTCCTCTTGGGGCATTAAGCGCACGTTTTTATACTGCATTGGAGGTTTTATACCTGTCATAAGTAGGTTTTTTAAAGGTTAAAAAGAAATGATAAATACGCATACTAAATCAAGACAATTTTTCGGGAATTATCGGGCATAAGCGTTATTTCCACCCGCAAACAATCCTCAGGTAAAATAGCCTCAATGCGCTCTGCCCACTCGATAAGACACAGACTTTTTTCTGATAGATACTCCTCAAAACCAATATCATACGCCTCTTCGATAGTTTCTATACGATACATATCAAAATGATAAATCGTCTTATTCCGATTTGTAACATACTCATTTACAATGGTAAAGCTAGGACTATTTACAACCACATCTACACCACTGTTTTTGCATATCGCTTTTATCAAAGTGGTTTTTCCGACACCCATAGAACCAAAAAAAGCAACGCAATCTATTGATTCATTTGCTATTATCTCGGATAACTTGCTCGCAACATCATCAATTTGCACAACTGTCGAAATAGTGAAATTTTTATTCATTTAATTTAATTTAATTTAGAGCGAAGATTAAATTAACATATATCATTATTTGCTGCTGATTTTCAGTCAAATAGCAAATTGTTGTCTCAATATTAAAAAGTGCAGGGCACTTATTCTTTTCTTTTGTAATGACTTACTTTTTCGCTAATTAAATTTAGAGTTTTTTAAATTCCTTTTTGCGTTAAGGTCTAAGACTTAATTTTCATGAAATGTTTTAGCTGACTATTAACAACTTAGGTTAATAAAAAGCGTAAGAACTTTTGTAAGAGTACTTATAAT
>JAOZMU010000084.1 GCA_029934165.1 Bacteroidales bacterium | reverse complement strand
GTTGCAAATCAGTCAATTCATAAAGCATTGAAAATCAATATAATATTTTTTTTGGGTTAGTAAATTTTGTCCAAAGTCTAAAGATTGGTTTATTTTAAAATTCGATTATTGTTTACTTTTTTTACCAAAATGTGCAAATTTCATTTCGCTACTTAATATATTTGTCGTGTTTAAAAATTACAAAACTTGCAAGACAAAAACTTGCCTTGCGCAAAATCCGAACACATGAAACTATTATTTACTGGAGTAATTGCCTTATTTCTCATTTACACAACCAGTTGCAACAATCAAACAACAAAAGAGCAAACATCAGACGAACTTATTTCTATGGAGAGTATGATAATTGGCAAGTGGGTATTATCCGACATTGTGTTTTTGTCGCCAATCGCTGACTCTAGCCGTGCTGTGATGGAAAAAGCAAAAGCCAACGTTCTTGCCTCGCCTGTTATGTTTGAGTATAAGGCAGATAACTCCGCCATAGAATCTTTTCGCGGACAACCTCAAGCAATAAACTGGGAGATAAAAGACTCGTTATTAATTATCAAATATACTGAAAATCAGAATTTTATGTTGATAAAAAGCATTGGAGTTAAAAAAATGAATCTTATTATCGGCACGCAAGAAGACCGTTCCGAATACATATTTACAAAACAATAATAGAGAAAGAGAGATGTTTGAAAATACCGCAAAAAGTATAAAAAATCAAGAGCTTGTGCCGATAAAAGAACGTTCAAAAATTTAGGAACTCAAAACAAAGTGTACATAGAACTTTGAAACAAAGGACTTGAGGATTACAGAACTATAGATATTAAGTACTCTTACAAAAGTTCTTACGCTTTTTATTAACCTAAGTTGTTAATTCACAGCTTAAACGTTTCATAAAAAATAGGTCTTAGACCTTACTTATGCAGGAAGAAAATAAAAACAGTAATTCAAATGAAAATATTGAAGCTAAGGTTTAAAAACGTAAATTCTTTAAAAGGCGAAAATGAGATTGATTTCACGGTGCCGCCACTTTCGGAGACAGGGATTTTTGCGATAACAGGACCAACAGGAGCAGGAAAAACAACGCTTTTAGACGTTATTTCGTTGGCATTGTTTAACAAAACTCCGCGTGTAGGCAATTTATCGAAAAAAACAATTGAGGATTTGGGTTCTGTAATTACCAGAAATACTGATGATTGCTATGCCGAAATTGAGTATGAAGTGCGCGAAAAAGTGTACCGCTCAAAATGGGCAATAAGCAGGGCAAGAACAGGAAATCTGCGCGATTACAGCATGGAAATCACCGAGTTAGGCGAAAACAAAATCTTTGATTTGAAAAAAAAAGATGTGCCTGCCAAAAACGCCGAATTGATTGGATTGAATTATGAACAATTCGAGAAAGCAATTGTTTTATCTCAAGGCGAATTTGCTAAGTTCCTGAAAGCCAATGCTAATGAACGTGGCGAACTTCTGGAAAAGATTACAGGTACAGAGATTTATAGAAAGATTGGACGTGCTGTTTTCGAAAAACAAAAGCAAGAAAAAATGCACTTAGATTCTCTTAAATTGCGACAAGAAGAGATAACAACTTTGAGTGATGAGGAAGCTAAGGAAATCAAGAAATCAAACGAAAAGTTGGTAGAAGTAATTGAGCATAAAAAACTGGAAATAAATGAAATAGAGCTTATTGTCGGTAAAAAAGAACTACTAAGAAAAAGCTCTCTTTCGGTTTCAAAATCCGAAGTTGCGCTTAAATCTGCGGAAGCCAAACTTGTGTCTTTTTCGGCGAATGCTAAAAAAATTGAATTACATAAAAAATTGTTTGTCCATAAGCCTGAAATTGAGCGAATTAAGATTTTTAATAATGAGTTGAAAGTTGTCAAGCAAAAGCTATCGAGGCAGACGAAAGATATTCTTGTGTACGAAAAAATTATTAAAAAACTAAGTAATTCAAAAACAGAATGTTCGCAAAAAATAACTTTGCAAGAATCCGAAATTAAGAAATATCAACCTATTTTGAAACAAACGAGGGTATTTGATACTCAGGTAGATGCACAGAAAAAACAATTATCCAACGAAAAAAGCGGATTGCAGATGCAAAACAAAGAAATGCAGGTGCAAAAAGTAGAAATCGACAGTTTGAAAAAAAAGCATCATCAAGATTTAGGTAAATTGCAAGATGTTGAAAAGTGGTTGAAATCCAATGAACTATATAACGACCTTGAGAAAGAACTCCAATCAATTAACGACAAAATAGCACAGTTTATTCACGCAGAAGATGCCGCCAAAAAGTTTTTTGAGAAACAAAAAAATATTAGTATTGCAGGTATAAGTAGCAGACACAAAGTTAATTGGAGTAAAAAAAGTGTCGAAATAAAAAATAGGAAAGATGAAACATTTTCAAAAATTAAGCACGAATTAACTCTTATAAACGGTAAACCAGAATTTATAGCAGAATATCGTAATCTGTTGAGCGAATTGCGAGCGCAAAGTTCTAAAATTGAGAATGTTGCCCGTATAAGTAAAAGTATTTTAGAACTTTTGCAAAAAATAGAAACAGGCAATAAACGAATTATTACAGTAACAAAAGAGATAGAAACTTCTGAAGAAACTGTTGTTCGTAGCCGTAACGATTTTGAATTGCTGCAACTTAAAATCGAAGAGTTGGAAATTCGGTATAAGCGACAAGAATTAGAGCAAAGCCTTGACAAACAAAGAGTTAGCTTGGTAGAAAATGAACCTTGCCCATTGTGTGGTTCTTTGGAGCATCCATTTGTGCAAAGTTATGAAAATGTGATAGATATGACTAAGGGCGAATTGCAAAATCTCAAAAATAGAAGGAAAAAAACTCAACATAAAATTGGTACTCTGGACAAAAAAATTGCTGAATTATCGAAAGAAAAAACGATGATTGCCAGTCAGTTAGATGCCTATGTAACTGAAAAAAGTGTATTAGAATCTCAATTTGAGCAACTTACAAAAGATGAAGATTGGAACTTCACTTCAAAACAGACAAGTTTAATTGCTCAAACCACTAACGCAATTGCGACAGAATCGGAAAAGATAAAAAATGAAATTTTGCATTGCGATAAATATGTAACCCTAAAATCGGAGCATGAATTACTCGAACTTTGCGAGGGTAAAATGCTCGATATAAGCAAGTTGCAAGTCGATTTGCAAAATATTCTCAAAAAATACTCAATTGTTCTAAAAGGTGTTTCTCGAAAAAATGTGCCTGTCCATCTTAAAAAATGTGTACAAGAAAATAATCAAAAGAAAAAGAGTCAACACGATTATTCTCTGAGAGTTACGCAACAAGAAACGTCTATTTCTGAGCGAGTTGTATCTTATAAAAAATTAGAAGAAAATTTTGCGCAAGAAAATACACACATTAACCGCATGGAAGATGAGATAAAAGAAATTTTGCAAAAAAGATTTAAACTGTTAGGAAAACATAACCCTGACGTTTTTGAGCAATCTAAAGTTCGGGAAATGAATAACTTAACAAAGGAAATTAATAATTTATCCGAACAGATTGCAGGTAAAAAAAGTGCATTAGAATCTTTGGTTATTGCCACCAGCGAGCAAAAAATAAAAACCGAAGAACTTTTTGCTAAACTTGAAACTTTGCAAAATCATTTATTACCGCAAATTGCTGATTTAGGCATATTTACTGTCGAAGAAGCTTTAGAAAATATTTTGGATTCTAAATTAATTAATACTTTAAACAAGCAGCAAAAACAAATTGATAATGAGCTGATTGCTGCAAGACAAACTTGTATCAATCAAAAAAGTGAGTATGATAAGATTTTTTCGGAAATAGACTCGGTAGAAACGGTGAAAAATTTGAAAAATAGTATCGAAAAATTGAAACAATTTAATAACGATTCGCACAAAAAAATAGGAGCAAATCAAATGAAGCTCAAAAGCGATGCTGAAGCTCGTAAACGACTTGAAATAATAATGTTAGATGCCGAAAAGCAAGAGCGAGAATTTAATAGATGGAAAACTCTGAATAATGTTATTGGAGATGCTGAAGGCAAGCGTTTTTCTAAATTTGCACAAGAAATAACATTAAAGCAACTGATAAACATTGCTAATAACCACTTGAAAGCCTTGAATGAAAGATACTTACTAAAAAAAGGCGAGGGAAATAACAAAGACGATTTAATTGTTATCGACACATTTCAGGGTGATAACGAGCGTTCTGTAAAAACTCTCTCGGGTGGCGAAAGTTTTCTTGTTAGTTTGGCGTTAGCTCTTGGATTGTCGGACTTGGCAGGACAAAATGTTCACATAGGAAGCCTTTTTATCGACGAAGGATTTGGCTCTTTAGACCAACAATCGTTAGATTTGGCTCTTTCTTCGCTCGAAAAATTGCAGAACGAAACCAATAAAACAATTGGCGTTATATCGCATGTCGGCTCGTTGAAGGAGCGTATTCGTACACAAATAGTTGTGCGGAAAACAAACTCTGGTTACAGCGAAATTAGTAAAGTGGTTTTGTAGAAAACTTTCTTGCGAAATACCATAAAAAAAGCAGTTGAATTTTATTTCAACTGCTTTTTTTATGCCAAAATTATCGACTATAATTCAGCCAAATTATTTCGTAATGCATGCACAACAAGGGAAACAGCGTTGTTTGTTCCTGTTTTGGCAAAAAGATTTTCCTTATGCTTATCCACAGTACGCGTGCTAATGCCTAGTTCCTCGGCAATTCGACCTTTTTTGAAACCTTGGCAAAGCAACTCAAGAACTTGTCCTTCGCGATGGGTAACTCCTGCTTCGTTGTCAGAATTTCTTCTCCCGTCTTCCGAGCGCGTAATTTTGTCGGCTAAAGCAACCAAAATTTTTGTCGAGAAATAAGTTTCACCTATCGAAACCTGTTTTATCGCTTTTTCAATTTCCTCATAATCGGCATCTTTCAAAATATAACCACTAACCCCGATTTTTGTCATTCTGTTGACAAATTCCATGTCGTCAAAGGTCGTAAGAATAACGATTTTTTGTTCCGAATTTTTTTCCAAAATCTCTTGTGCAGTTGCAAAACCATCTTTTCGTGGCATATTAATATCCAAGAAAATAATATCTGCTGTTTGCGTTTCCAAAAGGCTGATAAGGTCCTCGCCATTGTTAGTTTCGGCAACGACCTCAATGTTATCAATAGAGTTTAAAACTAGTTTAAATCCATCTCGGAAAATTCGATGGTCATCAACTAAAATTACATTTAGTTTTTGTTCGTTCAATTCCATAGTAAAGTAAATATGATTAATTATTGATAAGTAAAGTGAAAAAATAACTTAACCCAAGTAAATTTTATAACATGAATATTATCAGACGTGAGCCAATTTATAATTCACTAAATTCTTTCTAATGCAAAAATATAATAAATTTTAACAATTTTAAATCTTTTTGTAGTGAACTACAATATTTTATGCAAAATATGGCTTTTTTGTAAGAAAAAAATTTGTGAGATACTGTAAATTTACGAGATTTTTTATTTTTTTTCGGCTATTTGAATTTTTGTTACATTTTTCAGCTTCAATTTTAGGTTATATTCCATTCCAAAACCTTTAACACTATGTAGTTTGGCTTTGCCTTTGATAGTTTTGGCACGGCTTAATATGTTATTTATACCCATTCCGCTATTATCTTGTGTTTTGGCAGATTCGACATCAAAGCCTACGCCGTTATCAGTGTATATTAGGCGTAATATTGAGTCGTCAACAGAAAGAAAAATATTAATTTTTGTTGCCTCTGAATGCTTTATTGTGTTGTTTATCAACTCTGTAATTATTCTAAAAATTACTAATTCGATTTCATCATCAAGTTTAATGTCGAAGTTTTCTGTGTTTACCTCAACATCTGCCATATCTAATGTTATTACTTTGGAACAGAACGATTTAATGGAAAAACCTAAACCAAATTTACTTAGTTCATATGGTTTGATATTTCTTGCAATATCACGAGTATTTTGTACGGCTTCGTGAATGAGCTTTTTTGTGTGCCTAAGTATTTCATCGTATTGTTCAGGCTTAACTTTTTTGTTGTACAGCAGATTAAGATACATATTTACGCCAGATAAAAGTGCGCCCAAACCATCGTGAAGGTCTTTAGCAAAGCGGTTTCGTTCGCGCTCTTCGGTTTCAATTATTGTACGCATTGTTTGCATAGCCATCTGGTGTCGCTCGGTAACATCGTGGGCAATATTAAGAAAGGCGGTTTTTCCGGCGTACTCAATCTTACAGCCACTAAGCTCAATGTCGCGCGTTTTGTTTTCTCGGTTTGTATATTCGGCTTCGACAATAGATAAGCCATCTTTCGATATTGAAGAAAAGTGGTTACTTAAATCTCTTTCAAACTCCTCAAACACAAACTCTTGCAGGTTTTTTCCAATTGTGTCTTCTTTGAGAAATCCCGCGTTTTTTATTGCACTTTGGTTTACTGCCAGAATTTTGCCGTTGCCGTTTGTGATATAAATAGCATCTTTCGAGTTGTCAAAAATATTACGGAAGTTTTTTTCGCTGCTTGCTAAGGCTTTTTGCGCAAAGTTTTTTTCGCGCTGCAAACAAATCGAATCATTGGCAACACCATCGAAAAAATCTAAATTCAAAAGATTTGAGGAGATAAGACTATTGACGGATAAGTTTTTAAGGTCTATCGGCTCTGATACGCGCGTAGCAACATCTTTTTTATACAATTTAAACGCAACAGCGTCTTCAGATGCACCCAACATAACAATCGGGCTATGAGTTGTAAAAATCCATTGGATATTTGTAAATTTTGAACGTAATTTTTTCACCAAATCAAATTTCAGCTTCCTGTGTAGGTAAATACCTATTTCATCGACACATACAACAGCCTTATAATCTTCTAATTGCCTAATTTTTGGCTGGTTAAAAGAAAGCCGTGCCAACAAATCAACTATCCATGCAATTGCGCTTTTATATCCGTCCGAAAGTTGAGTAAATTGCAAATCCGCATTTCGTTCAATAAAAGAAACACCTTTATTTTCAATTTTAATGTCTATTTCTTTATCCAATAATTCGGATAAAAGCATCGTAACTTCTTCTGGTTTAATGCTATCCTTTTGATGCCGTTTGTCCAACTCAAGCATTTGTAGCCAATAAACAGGGTTTGTTAAACTTCGACTGTTATCAAAAAGAGAAATATAAACCTCTTCATTTCTAAAATCAATTTCTTCCAAACTTCGGATAAAAAGACGATTTATTCCATAAGCATAAAAATCAATGTTTTCAACACCAAATGACTGAAATTTTGCCTCTTTTTTGTTTTGTTTCAGAACATCAATAACAGCATCAATCTGTTGAGTTCCTTTTATTGCTATTGTAATAGCTTGTAAAAGAATTGTTTTACCGACTCCATTTTCCCCCGCAAAATAGATTTCCTTTTTTTCTTTTAAATTATTTAGCTCTATTCCAACAGCATCTATACTGAAATAATTTCTAATTTTTATGCTATCTAAATACATATAATACTTTTTATGAGTTAAATCTGTTCACAACTGTCGATGTGGATTCAAGCCACACCGACAATAATTTGGAGGCGCGCCACGACAATCATTAATAATTAATTTGCCACCAATTGAATAGCTACGATTTGGTCGCCTTGTTCAATTTTATGAACAACAGACATGCCACTAATAACGTGTCCAAAAATGCTATATCGTCCGTCTAAATGTGGTGTGTCAGAGTGAGTTATGAACCATTGCGACGATTCTGTATCTTTCCCTGCCGACGCCATTCCAAGCGTACCAGTGGTGTAATTAAAATCCGAAAACTCAGAGATTATACTAGATTTCGGGTTTCCCCAACCATCGCCACGCGGACAACCGCCTTGGATAACAAAGTTGGGAACGACCCGATGAAAGGGATTGTTATTATAGAACTCATTGAGAGTCAGCGTTATAAAGTTGCTCACAGATGCCGGAGCGTCTTCAACATAAAGCTCGATAGTGATGTCGCCTTTACTTGTTTTTATCACTGCTCTTTGCTTAGGGTCAAGCTGTTGGAGTAGCTTCCAGTCGATTGCCAAGTTTTGAATATTTTGTGGTACTGCAATTTTTTCGCCCATAATTACTTCAATAGCCTCACTCAGTGCAATATACGTTTCTATCTGCATAGGCAATTTACAACTTTTAAGAGCATTGTGCAAAAAACCAAAATCATCAAATTGCGATAAAAGAGGCGAATTTGGTTCAGCCAATGTTGCAGCCGCAATCGCAACCAGAGCTTCATCGCCAGACAATATTGCTTGTTTGAAAATCTGTGCAAATTCGCGTTTGAACTTTTTGTTCTGGTCGCAATATTCGTTAAATGCCTCACTTCGAGACATTTCGGCAAGGGTTTCCATACAAGTTGTGGTTATTATTTTGACATCGTAGCCAGTAATTTTCGAGTGCAAAAACTCCCAAGATGGCAGATAAGCAGAAAGACCACTGATAAGCGCAGCCTTTTCGTAGTTATTTGCCGACTGTTCAATTAGTTTTTTAGTCGTGTTTACAATCTTTTGCTTGTCATCTTTTGCAAATTTGAGAGCGACAGCCAAAAGATTTGACTTCACCCTCCAATTAATTACTGTTTTTGCCTTCTTTAGATATTGCTCTATATCTAATTCATTTCCAACTACATACAACATTTCTGATGCTGTCTGGCTCACATTATTATTGGCATCGTCAATGGCTTCGAATATCAAAAAGCAAGCCTCTTCGTTATTGATTTTTGACAAAGCCCGCAATGTATTGATTTTCACTCGATAGTCCTCTTTGGGATTTTTCAATATCTTGCCAAGCACAGACACAACGCCTTGCATTTTTATTTTTGGTAAAGCTCTTATAATATTCATTTTTATTGTAGCATCTTTCTCATTATCAACAAGTTTAAGTAGTTGAGCTGAATAATCCTCCAAATCAATATTACGCAAACGTGCAAGATAATAACTAGCAATTTTTCGTATTGTTTTTGGTGTTTCGTTTGTCAGATAAGTCAAAATGAGTTTGGTGCTTTCGTCAGAGAAAATTCCGCGATGTGCAAACCTTACCAATGCCCAAATTCTGCCAGTAACGCATTGCAATTCTGACGATTGGAATAATAAATCGACAATATACTTTAAGTCTTTTCTGTTTCCTTGTTTGCCAATAGATTCTAATATTTGCTGTTTCACTGTAAGCGCCTGTTCCTTAGGAAAATACGTGCGCAAAATTTTTGCAACCGTTGCCGATTTAGTTTGTCCTAAAGAAAAAGCGGCAGCCTCTCTAACATACTCATTTTCATCATTTAACATTTTTTCAATTTCAGGAATCAACAGGCTATCCTCTATCGAACCACAACCATAGACTGCAATCCTGCGAATTTCTGTTGATTCGTGCGAAAAATAAGCAACAACTTTATTTGTATCTCGGGAATTAATACAATCATAAAGCTGACGTATTTCGCTATCTTTGAAGCATTTAACTAATTTTGCTTTGTCTTTTTGAGTTTCAGTACAAGCTGATATAATTAGAAAAAAGATAATCAAAAAATTTTTCATAATTGTGGTAATATTATGTAAGAATATTTCAGAAATAAGTAAGTGAACAAAACAAGGCTCATATAGATAATCAAGGTGTTGTTTGTTGCAAAGATAATATTATTATCTTTGCAATTTGCAACAAACAAAAATACATGTAAGGTCTAAGACTGGGATGTTAATAATTGATTATTTTGTACCCTATATGTT
>JAOZMU010000645.1 GCA_029934165.1 Bacteroidales bacterium | reverse complement strand
TTCAAAGGTTGAAAGAATTAGGACAAGGTTGGATAGGTTATTTCCGCCATGCAGGGCTACAAGAACGACTAAAAACATTGATGGTGAGTATATTACATTTGAATATAAAGATTACAAGGACAGAGATGCCAACAAAAAGGCAAAAGTGAAAACTCTGAAATTGCACTATCGGCAGTTTTTCCCGCTGCTGCTGCAACACGTGCCACCGTCTGGTTTTCAGGCAGTTCGATATTATGGCTTGTACACAAACAGTTGTAAAATCGAGGCGCAACACAAGGAAAAGCCAGAGCGGTTAAAATCTTGTACGACAGCTCACAAGAGTGCTGAATTTTGCAGTTGTTGCAATCAGGAAAAAAGAACTGTTTTGCATCATTTTCGACAAAAGAAGTCCGAAAAACCGAACACAAAAATTTAATCCAGAGAAACACGAAAACAAGATAATATACACAAAAACAGTAGCTTAAAGTGCGACTGCACGGGACAGGTATGCCCAAAAATGAGGTTTTATGACAAAAAACGTAATTAATGGACACAAAACATGAAAAAATTATTAAATTGGTCGAATGAATTAGAACAAACACATACGTGGAAGTAAGGCATTGAAAATTCGCGGCAAAAGCAAATTCCTATATAAAAAGGAGTGCTAAATTGACCGATATAAATAATACTCAAATCCCTATTCGATAATTAAAACAATTAGATTATCATAAAAAACTCAATATATTTGAGCCATAATTTAAAAAATATAAAAATGAAGTTAATAGTAAGAAATTTTGGTGCAATTAAGAGAAGTACAATTGATTTGTCAAAAAAGTTATATCTATTTGTTGGATATAACAATACAGGAAAAACTTATATAACAAGACTGATATATGAAATATTTAACCCTGAAACCTTAAATGACTTCTCTAATTCCAGCTATAACAAATTTGAGGGTACAAATGCAGATAAATTTTCCTTATCAAAAGAATTAATTGATACTATTTTGGCAAATTATTCTGATTATTTGAAAAATGTCGTTGTAAAGCGTTTACTAAAATCACCCCCAAACAACACTCATATAAACAAAGAGTTGCAAATTGAATTTAAGTATAATTTTAATGAAGTAAAAAAGCATAAATTAAAATCAGGAGCAAGTATTGGTATATCAAATCCTGAGACAAAAACTGAAATTGAAATATACAATTTACAAAAAAAAGCAAATAGTCTTGATATTGAAATTTTACATTTTAAAATGGACGATATATTAGCTAAACTTCCGAATGATTTTTTTGATAATGTTGCAAAGAAAAAATTTGAAAGAGAAATTACTTCTGTAAAAGGTGATGTGTCAAAGATATTTGTTTCATCATTATTAAATTTATTATTACAAAACAAAGAGAAGCCCTTCTTTTTACCTTCTAATAGAATATCAATCCTTGAAAATGCAGAAGAGCTAAGAAGACAAGAGGATAAAAGGCGAAAAGAGTTGTCTGAATTTATTCTTGATTTAATGGAAAATCAAAGTAAAGAAAGAGAACTGATAAGTAATTTATTAGCAAAAAAAACAGAAAGTGAAAGCCCGTCATTTATTGCCAATATAATCAATGAAATTATTAAATTACGGTCAAATAAAGATGAAGATTTTTTGAGAAATGGTACTGGATTTCACAAAGAACTTCTTGAAAAATTAATAAACATTTTAGGTGGTGAAATTATCTACGAAAAGGTGGCTTCAATATCAAGTCCTGTTGAGAAATTTAAGCTAAACAAGTTAGACAAAAAATTAGTACTAGATTTAGCTTCATCTTCCGTAAATCAGTTAAGTACATTGTTTCTATATTTTAAATATTGGGCAAAACCAGAACGAAATTTTTTAATGGTTGATGAACCAGAAGAAAATTTACATCCAGAAAATCAAATTTTATTAATAAATTTATTATTAGAATTCATTACAAATAATAGACTTTTAATAACGACACATAGTCCTTTGGTTGCGGAGATAATAAATAACTACATTATATTAAGCCAGTTGGATGACAAGGGTCAAATCATTGAAAACAATAAATTAGTCAACACTGATGTTTCACCAGATAATACAGCAATTTATTTCTTTCAAGGCGACAACGTTGTTGAACATAAAATTGAAAATTATGGAACTATTTTTTCGTCTTTCAAACTTGCACAAGAAAAGGTATTCAGCTTAGGAGATAATTTAAGTGAACTCATGTATAATCAACAAAATAAGATTTAAAAATGTTTCCAATTAAAAATATACAGAGATACGTTACGGATAAGTTAGATGAGATTACTGTTTTTAGGAAACTAAGTGATACTGACAGTATTATTGAAGTGCAAGAAACAGAAACAAATAATACAGAAGAAGATAGCTTGAAAGAAGTAACGATTGTTAATATACCATCTGAAAATGTTTGGGTCTTTGAAAATGAATTTTCTCACCAATCCTTCGATAAAAAATTAATTGATAGCCAAAAAGGTGCTTTTACGAGTGCTGGAAAAAAAGTAGAGAAAACGATAATATATTACCATTCTAACATTAGACTTTGGACAATAATAAATTTAGAGTTAAAAATAATAAATTTGAAAA
>JAOZMU010000083.1 GCA_029934165.1 Bacteroidales bacterium | reverse complement strand
ATTGTGCTGATATTCAGTATTTTACTTTATTTTTACAAATTTCATAAAGCACTGAATTATAGCAGCTTGTAAATTACGATTTAGAAATGTCATACACATTGTTAATTATTAATTGTCCATTACTTAGAACAAGTATCAAATTAATTTTTACCAATATTTGCTTTTTGTAACTGTTTTTCAGTCGAATATAGTTCTAAATATTTTTCGGACATAAACTTAATAGCACCAAGTGCTTAGAACGAAGATTAAATTAACCTATACCATTATTTGCTGTTTGTTGCTGATTTTCAGTCAAATAGTAAATCGTTGTCTCAATATTAAAAAGTGCAGGGCACTTAAATCAAATCTACATAAATTATGAGCCATAGTAAATTTTATTTCCATGCTTTTGCAAGCATTTTTTTAGTTATTCTATTTTCTGGTGGGCATCTGCGAGGACAGGAAAATGCTCTCCCAGTAATTTTACCGCAAAACACTATAAATGAGAAAATTCCGATAACCGCAGTGGCTATTGATAAGAGTGGCACTAAACTCGTAAATGCAAATCGGTCTGGAACTCTAAAGATTTGGAACTTGAATGATATGACATCTAACAGAGTTCAACTATTTAAAAATGAGCCGAAAACAAAAGTAGAATTAATCAATAGTCGTCCCCGAAATGTTAAGTACGACACCTTAGTTTCAACTTCGCATTTTGACGATGTGTTTGCGTTGGCATTCGGACAAAATGGACAAGAGGTCATTTCTGGTGGTACAGATAAATTATTGATTAAGTGGAATATAATAACAGGAACAATTTCTAAATTCTACAAAATTTCGGACAAAAAAAAGACCAAAAGCAGAAGCCATTCGAGCAGAAACCGCTACAATAGAAATAAGCGAGGACGGACAAGCTCGAAAACAACCACATCTGCTACCGTAAGTTCAAATTTACCAGCCAGCGTATCTGTTACTACAATGACAATCAGTGCAGACGGAAAATATATCGCTGTTGGCTATGCCGACAATGTAGTCCGCGAATGGAATGTGCAAACAGGCGAAATGGTAAATATTTTAGCCGGGCATCAATGGACGATAACAGCACTATCATACAGCCCAGATGGTAAGCGTTTGGC
Organism: Bacteroidales bacterium; assembly: GCA_029934165.1. Classification (GTDB taxonomy): domain Bacteria; phylum Bacteroidota; class Bacteroidia; order Bacteroidales; family JAOZMU01; genus JAOZMU01. The sequence goes on along the minus strand of JAOZMU010000083.1, from coordinate 8,624 downwards.
TACCGCAGATGGTTATAAGAATGTGATAATGTGGGATGTAAGCGAATTTGGAAGAGGACAAAAAAGGAAAAAAAGACTGTTTGACATCGGAAGCCACTCGAAAGCTGTGAACGACATTGTTTTCAGCCCAGACGGAAAATACTTATTGACATCGGGTAAAAATCCGGAAATCTATTTATGGAATGCTAAAAATGGCGATTTAGTACATGTTTTTGAAGATATACAGACTACTGCTGTGGCATTTAGTCCGGCTGGCGATTTTATTTTTACAGGAGGAGCAAACGGTGTGATAAAAGTTTGGGAAATGAAAAGTAAGAGCCATGTTGCTAATTTAAAAGGACATAGCAGCAAAATTATTTCGATGACTACCACCAAGACCGGACTTTTAGTAACGGCTGGTACCGATAAAAAAATAAATACGTACCGAGTAAATTCTTTTCAGGCGAGAATTAAATATTCAAGTCAGATTCAAAAAGAAATTTCTAATAACCCTATTTTTGTGCCAACACGTGGTGAGACAGAAAAATCTGCTGATTTTGAAAAACGCCTTGCTTTGCAACCAAATTGCTTGGATAGTATTTATCGAAAATACGAATACCAATATAATACGAACTCGGCAGGAACCGATGATGAAACGTTGCTAAAACGTAGAAAAGCATTTATACCCTCGGTGGGTCTTGGGATAGATTCTTTGAGCCGTTATGATGCTGACAAAGAGTTCTTTATGGCTGGAATTTCTCAATATTGGGGTAATTTGTATATTTCGATAGACATGGCAGACGAGTTTATCCTGTACCGAGATGGAAAAGGACGCAAAAAATTGCGCGATTTGAAAGTTGAGGCGGATAGATATTTATCCGAAAACGGAAAAGATTATTCATACTATAACATTAAGGTACAGAACCCATTACACAAGTGCATTTACTATAATTTCGGACCAGACAGAAATCCGGAATTTGCTAAATATTTCATAGATTTACAGAAAAAAATTAAAGAATCTTTCAAAGAAGGAGTAACACGGTTGAAAATTTCTGAAGTATCATCATATTATGATGAAGAACAAGTGTGCTGTATAAAAATTGGGAAGAAATACTATGCTGGAAACATAACCAAAGAAGAGTACAAACAACTACGAAAAGATTTCTGGAAAGCAACGATAATTGCTGATAAACAGTTAGTTACAGATGGAAAAACTTGGGAACTATTCAATATCTCTGTAACCACTCCAGCAGGTAGCACCTATAATTTTGGAGACATTCGAGAACCAACTTATGCCGTAAGTTCGCGTATGTCTAAGTCAATAGCTAATTCTTATAAGGTAATAGACTTATCTATACAGAAAATTGGTCGTTATAATTCAACAAATCAAACATTTGAGGTAACACTTGCACGCAATGTTCGCGAAGGAGTAATGGAAGCGAAAACAGAATTAGTAAAAATCCCACGAAATAAAGCTCCAGAATTTGAAAAGACCTTCAAGACCCTGAAAGTTACGGCAGCCAAACAGTTGAAAGAAGACGGCATTTCGTATGAAGTTTTTAATTCGGTTGTCGAGTTTGACGGAATTTTCCATGAGATAGGCAATCATCGCGACCCGCTTTTTCGTAACCGACGGGTGTATAATGAAGTTGAACCAAAATCTGGATTTGAGGAATTATCAATGGAGCAGCTCGGCATTTATAATGCAGCAGATGAGTATTTTACAGTTCAAATACAAGGAATTAGCGGACGTTTACGAATCCCCAAAAACGAAGCATCGTTCTTTGAAAAGCATAGAAATTCGTTAGCGAAAATCTTAGTTTTAGGCGAAAAACGCAAAAACGCAAGTGGCAAATTCGAGTATTATAACATAAAAGTTCGTCATCCAGAGCGGGACATCTTTTACTATTTTGGCAAACAGTTGGACGAAAACGGAATTCCGATAGATCCAGATGCTAAAGGTTAATCCAGATAAGTCAATTTTTTCAAATTATCTTAATGTAAGTTTTGTAATTAATTGATTCTCAAAAAGAAATACAAGTTTATCTAATAAATGTCGATACCAACTCGGCGCAAAAATACTATTGCGGCACACAAAAGCTTTAAAATGTAAAAAAAACTTAAATAGGCGAATGCTTGGCTAATTTTTTTTACTTTTGACGGCGGTTTGTGTGCTGTTTTGCGCTACATAATAGTCAAGCCAACAAATAGATTACACCCTTACTATTAAAGATATAGATATGTTTTTTATTGAAAATTTAAGTTGAATAATAAAATAAAATAAAATGAAACAAGGAGTATTATTATTAGGATTGGTTTTTTTGTTTTTTACTGGAACAGCACAAGCTCAAAACGACAATGAAGTTGTGTTAATGACCATAGGAGAAAAAAAAGTAACCAGAGGAGAATTTGAGCGTATTTATCGCAAAAACAATGCGAGTATTAGCAAAACTGACAAAAAATCGCTGGAAGATTATTTGGAGCTTTTCATAAATTTTAAGCTGAAAGTGGTAGAGGCAGAAATGTTGGGATACGACACTGCGCATAAATTCAAACGAGAGCTACGTAATTATCGGAGTCAACTTGCGAAACCATATCTTGAAGACAAAAGTGTAATTGAAGATATGATAAAAGAATCGTATGAAAGAATGAAATACGAAATTCGTGCAAGCCATATTCTGTTAGGTATGCCGCCAAACACCGACCAGCATGATACCTTAGCAAATTGGAAATTGGCAAATGCTATCCGCGATTCGATAATTGCCGGTTCTGTTTCTTTCGAGGATATGGCAATCCGCTATTCTACAGACCGTTCCAAGGTGAAGAACAAAGGAGATTTGGGATATTTTTCGGCATTTCGTATGATATATTCATTTGAATCAGCGGCATATAATCTTAAAATCGGAGATGTAAGTTTGCCCGTTCGCACAAAATTTGGCTATCACATTATCAAGCAAACCGATAAACGCAAAGCTCGCGGAAAAATTAAGGTTGCACATATTATGCTAAGTCATTCTAAAAACCCTACGCCAGAAAGCGAAGAAAAGAACGATAAAACGCTCAAAGAAATACAACAAAAAATTGACGATGGAGTAGATTTCAAAAAATTAGCGATGCAATATTCTGAAGATAAGGGTACTTCTCTTCGCGGTGGCGAGCTAAACTGGTTTGGCACTGGTCGCATGGTTCCAGAGTTTGAAGAGGCTGCATTTGCTTTAGAAAAAAATGGAGACATCTCAGCACCAGTTCGTTCCGAATATGGCTGGCATATAATTAAACGTATTGATAAGAAGGGTATCGAGCCATTCGAGAAAGTAAAGAGCGACATAGCAAAAAAAATATCGCACGATAAACGCTCACTGCGCAGTAAACAAGTTGTGATTGAACGAATCAAAAAAGAAGGTAAATTTAAGGAATATTCATCGCTCGCCCCTTTTTTAAAAGTGATTGATACGACAATAGTTATGTCAGGAAAAAAATGGGACGCAACAAAGGCTAAACATTTGGTTGGCAAGATGTTTTCTGTTGGAGATACCGTAGTAATGCAGCAAGATTTTGTTACGTGGATTGGCAGGAAAAAAGGGAAAAAGTATCCCAAACTTTTAAATAACTTTCTTAGAGATGAGTACGCTATTTTTGTCAATAATTTTTTGTTAACTTACGAAGAGCAACGACTTGAAAAAAAATATCCTGAGTTCAAGTATTTGATGAAAGAATATCACGATGGTTTATTGCTATTCGATTTATCGAAAGATGAAATTTGGGACAAAGCATCAGCCGATTCGGTGGGGTTAACAAAATTTTTCACGAAGAACAAGAAAAAATATCAATGGAAAAAACGTTTTGATATTTCTGTTTATGAGTACGATAATGACGAAACATTGAAAAAAACGTTAGAATTTTTCAAGAAAAAATCGAACTTAGAACTATCTGCAAAAAATGTTGTTAGCCTGATTAATAGCGATAATAATAAATTGCAAAAAATTGCTGATGGTCAATATGAGAAGGGTACGAATAAATACGCAGACGAAGTTTTTAATGGTGCATACAAAGAAAAAATTAACACCGTAAGCTCCAAAAAAACTATTGTCATCGTAAAAAATAAACTACCAGCAAGACAAAAAGATTTATCTGAAGCTAAAGGACAGGTAACGGCTGATTATCAAGAATATCTGGAAAAAAAGTGGGTTAAAGCACTGAGAAACAAATACACCGTTAAAATGAATAAAGATGTTTGGCGTGCAATGACTGGAGAGTAAAATTTTGCTCTGGATACTAATTAAGTACTCTTACAAAAGTTGTTAATTCACAGCTTAAACGTTTCATAAAAAATAGGTCTTAGACCTTAATTTGAAGTTTGCCTATACGCAGGCACTCTTATCCCAAAGGTGAACTAAAATAAATAATTAGTCATTAATATTTTAGTTTGCCTAACTATTTATCAAAAAAGCTAATTTTAATCAGTTAGTCGATAATTTGGAAAAAATTATGAATTGGATACGCATAATTGCATTATTGCTAATTTTTTATTCCTGTTCGGAACCCGAAGCAGAAGTTGGAAAACGTGCTATTGCTAGAGTTTTCGATGTTTTTTTATACGAAGAAGATTTGGAAGGAATTGTTCCTGACGGCGTTTTACCAAAAGATAGTATTGATTTGACTGCGGGTTTTGTTGACGATTGGATTAAAACGCAATTGTTGATAAAAAAAGCAGAAATGAATTTATCGGCAGAACAAAAAGATGTAGAACAACGCCTGCGAGAATATCGTGAAAACCTATTAATTTTTAAGTATCGAGACAAACTCATTAAGCAAAAACTTGATACTGTGATATTAGAGCATCAGATAGGTGAGTATTACAACAAAAGTTCGTCAGGGTTTAAATTGGGTATGAATGTAGTAAAGGCGATTTTTGTAAAAATTCCTTCGTCATCATCAGCAAAATTTCGTATTCGGCATTGGTACATGAAAGCCGATAAGGCGAGCATTGCAAAATTACAGGAATATTGCGAAAATAACAACGGTGAATATCAGGATAATAACGGCGATTGGATGTCTTTTTCGGAGCTATTAAAAAAAATCCCGACACGTATTTCAAGTCAAGGAAAACTGTTGCGAACAAAGCGTTTTTTCGAGTTAGACGATAGCACAGATAACTATTTCGTTAATATTTTGGAGTATAAATTGAAAAATGATATTTCGCCATTAGTTTTTGTGCGCGGTAACATTAAGGAGATACTGCTAAAAAAACGTCGTAAGGCATTGATTGACAGTGTTGAAAATGCTTTATTCAATAACGCATTTAAGAATAAAAATTTCGAGATTTTCGGGAATGAAACCAATAAATAGATAAACGTATTTAGAAGAGATAGAATTATGAATGTTAAAAATATTTTCATCGCTATAATTGTGATGTTTTCCATAATTGGATTTGAGTGTAAAGCTCAAGATGACAACGCAATAGATTATGTTGTTGCCGTTGTTGGTGCCGATGTTATTAAACGGTCGGACATTGAAAATCAATATCTACAAATGCGCGCGCAAGGATATTTTTCGGCTGCCGACATGAAATGCGAAATTTTTGAAGAACTGTTATTTCAGAAATTACTCCTAAATCAAGCAAAAATTGATAGCATTCAAGTAACCGAAAAAGATGTTGAATTTGAATTGAGACGACGCTTAGATTTTTTTGTTCGTCAAATTGGTAGCGAAAAAGAAATGGAAGAATATTTCAACAAAACTATGTATGAGATAAAATCCGATTTTCGTGGAGTAATTCGCGACCAGCTACTTACGCAAAAAATGCAAGGACAAATTACTGGAAATGTTTCTGTGTCTCCATCTGAGGTTGCCGCCTTTTTCGGAAACATGCCAAAAGATAGTATTCCTTTGATTAACTCGCAAATCGAAGCAGCTCAGATAGTTCTGTATCCAGAAGTTACAAAAGAAGACGAACAAGCCGTCAAAGATAAGCTCGAAGGTTATAGAAAAAGGATTTTAGGCGGCGATAGTTTTTCGGCATTTGCAAGACTTTATTCGCAAGACAGAGGCTCTGCTGCCAAAGGTGGCGAATTGGGATTGACGAATCGTAATGAATTGGTTTCGGAATTTTCTGCCGCCGCATTTTCCTTGAAACCAGGCGAATTATCTGAGGTTATAAAAACAGAATTTGGTTATCATATCATACAACTAATTGAGCGTCAAGGCGAATTAATCAACGTGCGTCATATCCTAATGACAGCAAAAGTATCGCCGGTTATGTTGCAAGCAGCTAAAAATAAGCTAGATAGCATAGCAACTCTCGTCCGAATTGACACATTGACTTTCGAGCAAGCAGCATTGAAATTCTCTGAGGATAATTCGACAAAATTCAATCAAGGACTTATTCAAAGTACATATTCGGGTTCTACTAAGTTCGAGGAAAAGGAATTAGACCCCGAAACAAAAATTTCTATTCGTGCTTTATCAATCGGACAAATAACTCCACCCTTTGAGGCAAAAGATACCAAAAACAAAGGAGTTCTGAAAATTGTGAAGTTGGTACGCAAATCGGAGCCACATAAAGCAAATTTAACTGATGATTATCAGATGATTAAGAATAAAGCTGAACTATTAAAAAGAACAGAAGCAATTGAAAAATGGATTGAAAATAAACAAAAATCAACCTATATTCATCTGGACGAATCGTTTTCCAACTGTAACTTTAACTCATCGGGCTGGAAAAAATAAGTATTTATGCTATTTTATGCCCGCTAAAAGTTTGGCTGACAGTATATTGCACTACGTACAGTCAAATCATTAACTCAATAATAAAAATAAAAAACGCTATATGAAATTTAATTCAGATGTTGAAGCAGTAGATGCCCTAAGAAGTCATTATCATATACTTACAAAAGAAATTCAAAAAGCCATTTACGGGCAAGATGAAATAATAAAGGAAGTCCTACTTTCTATTTTTAGTCGCGGACACTGTTTGCTCGTCGGAGTCCCCGGATTGGCAAAAACATTACTAGTAAATACGATTGCACAAACGCTAGGATTAGATTATAAGCGAATACAATTTACACCAGATTTAATGCCATCGGATATTATTGGAACAGAGATACTTGACCAAAATAAACAATTCCGTTTCGTAAAAGGTCCTTTGTTTGCAAACATAATTCTGGCAGACGAAATAAACCGTACTCCACCTAAAACACAATCTGCGTTATTGGAAGCAATGCAAGAAAAATCAATAACAATGGCGGGTACTGCCCACAAACTCGATGAACCATTTTTTGTCTTAGCAACCCAAAATCCAATTGAGCAAGAAGGAACATATCCGCTTCCAGAAGCACAGCTCGACCGCTTTATGTTTAATATTTGGCTCGATTATCCAAAACTTGACGATGAAATTACCATCGTCAAAAACACTACTTCTGATTTTAGTCCGCAGGTAGAAAAAGTTATTTCTACAGAGGAAATTCTTTTTTATCAAAACTTAATACGTAAAATCCCAATTAACGACAACGTATTACTCTACGCAGTACGATTAGCAGCTAAAACCCGTCCAAACACCGAACATGCTCACGACTATGCAAATAAATACCTAAGTTGGGGAGCTGGTCCGCGTGCATCTCAATATTTGGTTATTGGAGCAAAAACTCACGCCGCTCTTTCTGGTAAGTATTCTCCTGATATTGAAGATGTTCAGGCAGTTGCAGTTGCAATATTGCGACATAGAATTGTGAAAAATTATAAAGCCGAAGCCGAAGGAAAAACCATAGAAGATATTATCCAAGAGTTTTTGAAATAATTATATCTGATTATGGCATCCTTCAGGGTAGTTGACATTTTTATTCTAAAAAACACAACGTAAAGTATAAATAACCAGACGAATACAGTGTTTGTGTTGAAAAAAAGTGTCAACTATATCATGTTTCGTATATTGCATAATATCAATACGTTATTCGAATTTGCCTTTCATGCTTGAAAGATGCCAATTTTTGAATATGATTTTTTACTGATTATAACGGTTTTTGTTGAAATTACAATTTGTTGAATTTCAGTTTATTATGTCGTAAATAATTTATTCAAAATTATAAAAATCCGTGTTAATCCGTTAAATCCGTGTTCCTATCATCGCATAAATTGGAACACGGATTAGACTGATTTTCATGGATTTACATTTTTCAACAAAATCCGTTATAATAGAAAATCTAAATAAATAGGATACTTAAATTCAAGAACTTCTTTTTTTATTGTTCTTATATTATTCGCCACAAGGCTTATAACCGTTAAATAATCTATTTTAAGTAGGTTACAGGGAAATTCTTCTAATTTATTACCTCCGAGAAATAATCTTTCTGATTATAACGGTTTTTGTTGAAATTTTCAATTTATTATGTCGTAAATAATTTATTCAAAATTATAAAAATCCGTGTTAATCCGTTAAATCTGCGTTATCAGTGTTCCTATTATCGCATAAATTAGAACACGAATAACACAGATTAGACTGATTTTCACGGATTTATATTTTTCAACAAAATTCGTTATAATAAATAATCTTTTAAGATTTGTTAATTTTGAAATTTCATCAGGCAAAGTCGATATTTGGCTACCAGTCTAAAGTTGGACACCCCTGTTACTTAACCAGTTAGCTTTGA
>JAOZMU010000644.1 GCA_029934165.1 Bacteroidales bacterium | reverse complement strand
CCCAAAATGGAATTTTCATTTGAGCTTTAAGGCTTTGACACATACGACTTTACAGAAGCATATCGTTTTTTGAGTTCTTTGCAATGTGTTAAATATCAAGTTGTAAGGACGAAGTCAGAAACTTGAGTTATTTAAAATTACAAAGTTAATAAAAACAGGGGGAACTTTTTTATAAAAACAATAAATTTTTAACACCTTAGGGAAAGTCCCCTTTTACCTACTCGACTCTTTCTTGTCATTAAAGTAATAAAAAATATTTCATCGGAATAATTACAATATCATTATGAAGTTCGATTTCATCTGTTTTTGAATTAATAATAATTCCGTATTTGTATTTTATTCTGCTTTTTGTGATTTGTTTTGTTGTATTTTTATTTATCCCTATTTCTAAAAGAATAGGTTTGTCAAGTGTTTCAATTATTAAATCAGGATTTTTTTGTCCTTTGGCAGATGAAAATGTAAGAAAACTATCATCACCAAAAATACGTTTCAGATAAAGAACAACAGTATCTTCTATCATTTTTGCATAAATATTTTTTGTGTCTGATTTCATCAAAGGCGTTAAAATTGCTTTTCTGATAGTTGGCGACATGAAAAAATATTTTTGAGCTTTGTTTATTTTACTGTCAATTCCACCATAAGGATACAAAACATTTAAGAGTTCTGCTTTTTCAAGGATATTCAAATTTTCATTAATCTTTTCTTGCGAAATGCCAATACTTTGACTTAGTGATTGTATATTTATTTCATCAGATGCGGCTAATCTACGCAATATTTTTTCTGAATACAGAGGGTTTGAATTGCCTTCGTTTAATCTATGAATATCTTCATAAATAACTCTTTTCACTAAATCTACGGCGTGTCTGTCTATTAAAGTGGGACTTGTGATTAATAAAAATCGTATAATATTATGATAAACAATATAATCATAAATACGATTTTCAAGATTATCAATTTTTTTAAGATAATTATCTAAATCAGGTTTTATTTTAAGCAAATCATTGTATAAAACGTCCGCATTTTCTGAACGTAAAATAATATCTTCTAAATTTTGTTTCAATTCCGTTATCTTATCTATATTTTGATGTGTTAAGCCAATATATTCACGGAAATTTAAAGGTAGAATGTGTTGTATTATCATTCTGGTAACCAAATCGGCTGTTGATTGTAGTAATAATGCAGAACTTCCGCTTACAAGAATAAATGCAATACGAAATTCGTCGTAAAGAGATTTTAACGCTTTTGCCCACATCGGGGATTCATGAACTTCATCGAATATTAAAACAATTTTTTCTTTATATCCCCACAAATGTTCTTTTACAATATATTTCTGAAAAGCATCTTTAATATCCCAAATACTTATACTGTATCTCAATAAATCAGAAAAATTAAAAAAGTATATGTTTTTAGTGTAGTTTTTGTAAATATAATCAGCCGATTGCCATAATAATGTAGTCTTTCCTGTTCCTCGTAAACCTGCATATCCTAATGCTCTCACGCCATTTCCTGTTTGAAAATAGGTATCTACAACTTCCGTTATTTCACTAAAAACTTCACGTGTTTTGTATTTTGTTTGCAAATAAGGATGCAACAAACTGTCTGCTATCTTTTTTTCTGTAAGTTTTGAGTTTTCTAATATTTGTTGAAGTTCTTCCATTTTTTGTTATAGATATTTAGTTCTAATTTATGCATGTATTTTAAAAGTTGCGAGATAAAAAAATCTCGCAACTTAAATTTGTTCTGATAAAAAATTAATGTTTATCTTTAGTATAACTCATAAATAACTTCACTTTTTGTGTAGTAACAAGTAGCAAGCCATGAGTCAAAGTTACACCATTTTTTACTTCCACCATCTTTATGATACCAAATAGTTCCATATCCATAGTCAGTAAATCCAACCCAATATGCAGTCCATGTATCATTATTTTCTGTAACTTCTATGCTTTCAACATAATCTATGACGTTATCTTTGTTTACAGCCTGAGCATTTACAGCTAAACTAAAAACGAATAATATGCTTGATATTAAAATCATAACTTTGTCTTTTAGAAATTGTTGACAAAGATATAAACATATTATTTATCACGGAAGAACTTACTATGAGCCTTTTACAAACGTATTTTGCGTGATAAAGTCCAATTCCGCGCCCTTTTGTTGTACTATATCCATACTTAAATATTTCATCTTTTAATTTTGATTCAATACGTCTTCCGTTATCTGAAATTACTATTTTCACAATTATTGTCTAAAATTACACATTTTATTTTCAAAATATGATAATCAATGGTGTATTTTTTAAAAGAATTTAAAGCATTTATAGGCATGTTTCATATTTTGTTTACACTTTTAAAAATAGAAAAGTGTAAAGTTTATTGGAGCTATATGAAACCTTATTTTTAACCTTCAATGTGTATGACATTTCTAAATAGTAATTTACAAGCTGCTATAAATCAGTGCTTTATGGGATTTGTAAAAATAAAGTAAAATACTGAATATCAGCACAATCTATTTTTTTAATTTAAAAATGTCATACATATTGAGGCATGTTTCATATAGCAAAAAAAAACTTGACACTTTTTCACAAAAAAAGCAA
>JAOZMU010000082.1 GCA_029934165.1 Bacteroidales bacterium | reverse complement strand
TTTATCCGGATGCTGATGAAGACGGAATTCAGGCGGAATCGGAAAATGAGTTTATCAGGATGCTGAAAGCAATCTTTCATTCAGGAAGAACCGGGAATATCATACAGGCTCTTGTTTCTCAGAGTACGGCACCATAGTAGCTTATCCGTTTGAGCGGGACAGATATTGCAAAGGTGATTCAGGTGAGGATGACATTCACAGCCTGAGAAACATGCATCATCTGCTGGAAAATCATATTCCGAAATATTTGTCAGAGCAGCTCGCGGCCATTATCGAACATCGGAATTTTATCGCTCACGGGGGAAGAATCGGAAGGCAGTCCACTCACAGTGTGGAGGATGCTGCCCGAAATTCTGGATTACATGACCAATGGTGGGAGTGTCTTCCGGCTGAAAGATGTTTGGCGGGGAGTTGAAAGATGGAAAATTTATGGCCGGAGAATTTGGCAGTTACCGAAACAAAAGCCCCAGGCGATTATCCTCAGAGAGCAGGCATGGACTATCTTGGATACAAAGGTTATGTGGGAAGCATCCATTATTCCCATGAGGACAAGGTTGTTTCTGGGGAAAACTGGAACTCGAGGGGCTGATCACCTTTGAGGCGGAGACTGCCGGGGATTTTGAAACAAGCTTCCGGAACGCTGTGGATGAGTATCTTGAGGATTGCAGACATCTCGGAATTGAGCCTCGGAAGACTGCGTTGGGAACAGGTGATTTAGAGGAGATGTTCATTCAGGGTGCTGATGTGGAACTGTTTGAGCTTGCATAGAAATAAGGACTTCAAAAATTATCATGAAATAAAACCGAAGGAATGTTATGAAAAAATATTTTTTAAATTATGATATGTTAGCTAAAAAATGGATAATTTTTTTTATTGTCCTTTTTACAAGTATTTCATTTTGCTTTGCCGGAGAACCGACAGTAATAAATGAAAGTGTCGGGTTAAAACCAATACTTTCAATGGAAAAAGTATCAGGAGATAATCAAGAAGGTTGTGTCAGAAGTGCTTTGATGGAACCGCTTATTGTTAAAGTTGTGGATAAAAACGGGACTGGAGTGATCGGAGCATCAATCAACTTTTCAGTAGTGGGTGAAGGCGCAACCTTGTCGAAGATAAATACCGAAACAGACCCAAATGGCATTGCTCAGACGATTGTTAATATCGGTGAAGTAGGTGGCGATGTTACTGTTACAGCAAAAGCAAATGATCTTGAAATTGAGTCCGGTTCCCCTCAAATATTTACCGTAAAAGCTCTAAAACATGAATGGGGTGCTGAGAAAAAAAATAGTAGGAAATTACCTGAATCCTTTCAAAATTTTATGAATAGTTTTGCTCGAAAAATGGGTATTAAATTTAAACCAAAAGCAGAAGTTTTCTTAGCTGAAAAAAAACGTGATTGCTGTTCGTATGTAGGAGGTGATTTCATAATTATTGAGGACGGTGAAGAACAAAGTGAGGGAGGATTTGATGTTAATATTGAGGGAAAAGACGTTCCATTTCCGGGTGCAGCTATACCAGAAAGAGATATAGAATTATCCCTTAAAATAGCAAGGTTACAATTAAAGATAACTGCTGGGCTATATTGGAATTTTAATACAACATTGAAAGGTAGTGCTGGATTTAGAAGGAATTTGTGCAAGAAAACGAATTCGGATTGTGCTTTCTGGAGTTTGGGAACAAATGCCGCACTTAGTATTAAACCAAAATTTACGATAAAAGGATGTGCTTCAGTTTTTGGTTTTGACTTTTGTCCTGATTTAGACTCTGAAAATATAGCTACAGCTTCAGTTTCAGCAGGATTAAGGGGATCGGCTGGTTGGAATAGAGAAGACTGTAAAGATAAACTTGATGCTTCAATTTCTATAGGTGATATTACAATTAAAGCATCGCTTAAATTGGATAATATAATACCTGGTGGCAGATCCGTTTCTTTGAGCTATCCTGTTTCTGGGTTTACATTGTTTTGATTTTCATGGGAGTAAATTTTGTTACCTTTGATAACTAATTGAATAAAATATAAATTAAAATCTAACATTAAGGATACACAAATGAAAAAGTTATCTGTTATCAGTGGAATGTTTTTTTGCCTTCTTATGTCGAACTTTACTATTGCATATGCTGACTTTGAAGGAGAATTGAAAACTTACTCTTTATCGATGAGAGTTGAATATGATGTTATCCCAACAAAAATATATTTGGCTTTGAATGTTTTTGAGTTTAACGTGCCAGCTAACGAAGTACTGAAGAGCGTGAAAGAGAATAGCCCGGAGTTAACGCTTAAAAAACTTCTGGAGTCTATAAAAAATAAAGACTTGGGGCTTTTTAAGCAGATAACCGATCAATCAGTTTCTGGAGACAGCGAATCTACATTTAATTTATATTTGGAATTATTAAAAGATTCCGAACCGGTTATTGTCAGACGTTTTGATTTGGGAAATTTATCCTATTTTATCTTGGACGTACAAAAAAAAGATGTCCCGGGAGTTCCTGTACTCATTATTAGGAAAGAAAATCAATTTGTGCAGAATCTTGGTTTGATCTCACATCCTCTGATCCTGAACATATCTGCGATTGACGATGCATTAACAGAAATGCCGGATCACTTTTCTTCTATTTCAAACCCTCAATATAACAATGAAATTGTTCTTACATCGCTTTTCGGTACATCCCAGGAGAATCCTGTTTATTTTCGATTTACCGGTTCAAAAATATCCGTATCTTTATTTGATAATGCAAGAGCCAAAAAAGACAATTATCCATCTCAGTTTGAAGAACCAATAGCAGTCTATAAAAATATGAATTCAGCACTTAAACAAAAAGCAAGATCAAATACTGCTAACTATGCACAATATTTCGGCCCTCGAAGTCGGGAAAAAGTTATAAATTTTTTTAATGAGGTGAAAGCCAGAAAAAAATTCGATGAATTTACAGAGTATCATACACAATACAGGGAAGCTTCTTATATTATTGAATCTGACAATCTTTATATTTTGTTTCATCAATCAGGTGAAGGAGAATACAGAAGCGGAGGTTTACAATATGATATGTTGTTCAGATATCCTGATGGAAATATAAAAAGGGTAAATTATTATATTGAAGGGAACATTGACAACCTTCTTCAATGGACTGAATTTTCAGATAAATTTATTAAAGAAGTCATTAATGCTGAAAATTAAAAAAAAATTATGAATAACTTTTAGAAAGACTATGTGATGCCATGACAAAAAAAATGCTAAAACAAAGGTTATCCTTTTTTTCAGTGCTATTATGCGCTCTTGTATCCATATGTTGCTTGCCGTTAAATTCAGCTTATGCACACACTGTGATGCAGGATTCAACAGGCAACACTCTTAATTTATCCGTAAATAATGAAAGCGTAATTTTTTCGTTTTATGGAGTAACTGTTTCCGTAACAAGCACCCCCTCGTGGATTAGTATGAATCCAGATACAGCAAGCATAGGTGATATTTTTAAAGGGAGCAGTGGGACAGCTACATTTTCATTTAGTGTAGGAAAATCTCCAAATGGCGAGACTCTGACAGGAGAAATTGTTCTCCGAATAGAATCTTTAAACGGTGATTTTACGACTAAGAATATTCCAATAGTCGCAAAACCGGATTTGGGAAAGTGTGAAGTATTATTAGAAGACGGTCAGATTGTAGAAAAAGATTGCGATGATGGGAATGAATGTACAAAAGATATCTGTGATCTGGAAACTTTCGAATGTATTCATGAGGAACCGGGCATCTGTGAAGTATGTGAAAACGGAAAACTTAAATCTGCATGCAATGATGACAATGAATGTACAAAAGATGAATGTAATCCGGAGACTGGTGAATGTACCAATACACCCATAGAACTTGATAAATGCCATATATGTAAAAATAAGAAGATTGTTCCTAAATGTAGTGATGGAAACGAATGCACAGAGGATGAATGTAATCCTGGGACTGGTGAATGCGGTGAACATAAACCCAAGAAACTTAATAAGTGTCAGGTATGCAAAAATGGAAAAATTGTTTCAAAAGATTGCGGAGAGGGTGATAATTGTACAACTGTTTACTGTGATCCGGATTCCGGATGTCAGAGTGAAAGCGATCCGAACTGCGATAAGGACAACTCTGATCCTACCTATATACAACTGCCGAGAGGTCAGGACGTTCCTTTTGCAAATGAGACAAAGTATCAATTCTCTCCGAGTTCAAGCCCGCTTATTCAGGATTATCTGGAAATAGGTTATGAAATTAAATATCCTTCTATGGTCAGTGCTCTGATTTATGATGCTAACGGCACACTTATAAGAACACTGGCAAATAATGAAATAAGAGATAGCGGGAGCTACATAGATGAATGGGATGGAAGAGATGACGAAGGAAGACTGGTTCCAGACGGTGCATATCATTTCATCATTAACGGTGTAAATATAAAAGATGTTTCTGATACTTGGGAACTTTCTGATGAAATTATAATAGACAGCAATCCGCCTGCGGCTGATATCGTGTTTATAAAAGAAGACACGCCCAAGTATGACTATTATACCATCATGGGAACTGCGTTAGATGAGCATTTTGCAATTTATTATATTGAGTTGCTTAAAGATGAAGAATATGTTTCCATCGAGTATGGTTATTCAATGGCAGCAAGAAATATATTAGGGGTATTTGATGCCGCATTTTTGGAAGATGGTGTTTACACCGCCCGACTCACCGTGTTCGATTTCGCCGGAAACACTGCAACCGATGAAATCCCTCTCATCATAGACAGAAGCACCAACGCACTGAAACTCCACATCAATTCCGTATCCCAAAACATCAATCTCGGCTCCGAAGGCTACCTGCCCACATCCGACGACCCGGATGTCTGGATTGACGACGAACTGCCCCCCGGTTCCACCCAGATAGACACATGGGAATGGGACACCGACATCACCTACAGCGGCTTGCAGTCCCACACCGATCCCGTCAGTGAAGGCACTCACGGACATTATTTCATTCATGCGGATGATCCCCTCACACTGGAATCCCATGAGAACATCATCCAGTATGTCTATCTTGACCCGGCAAATCCGCCCCGGCAGATACTTCTGCAATTCTACACAGACGACGGAGACGGCGAACACAGGGCATACTGGGGAAGCAATGACATCCTGACCGGTGGAGAATTGGGAACTGCTTCATTATACAATATGGGAGAACTACCGCCGACTGATAAATGGTTACGCCTGAAGATACCCGCATCTGTTGTCGGGCTGATCGGAAAAGAAATCAAAGGCATTGCCTTTGTCACATACAACGGAAAAGCCTGGTGGGATAAAACCACAAAGAGTTCGGACTATAACGAAACACAGGGAGATTTATGGGTTCCCGCATCTCAGACCGGTTCGGAAGACAGCTCGGATGTGGTTATCAACTATTCTGTCTCACAGGACGCAGCCCTGAACCTGTCCATCTATGATGAAGAAAACAACCTCATCAAAACCCTGATGAACGGAACAAAACAGGCAGGAACCCATGAAACCGGATGGGACGGCACTGACAGCACCGGAAATCAGGTACCCGAAACTTGGTATTATTTTCAATTCAGCACCACTGACGGATCACCCATTGACTGCAACGCCTACGGAACAATACCTGATGATTCGTCTTCTCAGACAGTCACCCCCGCGTCAGCAGTTACAGATTCAGCAGGAAACACATATCAAATTGATACGGATACCGTAAACAAATACGACGCATCAGACGCTCTGATATTCAGCATCACAGCAGACAATCTCGGAGTCAACAACTTTGCCCCTATAGCATTGGCATTGGACTTCAACGACAACCTCTTTATCGCAGACAATAGCCAGAGCAGAATTTTCAAAGTAAATCCCGATGGCTATTATCTCATTGAATTGCCTTACCTGCCTTCTCCCCCCTGGGGCACAAACTTCAGTTTGGACACTCCCAATGCCATTTCATCGGATGGCAACGGTGATCTTCTCATTGGAAATCAGAACGGCACCGAAACACTGAAACTCGCAACAGGACGCGGCATCGTGGATATTTCCACCATAACAGCGGAAATCCGTGTGCCTTATGAAAATTCGCTCATTTCCTACAGCGTGCCGATTATCGGAACTGCCTCGGCAAACAAGTTCGCCAAATACACCGTGGAATACGGTGTGGGAGAGTCTCCGACAGAATGGACAACGCTGATCACTTCCGGTACAGAGGTCTTTGACGACAATAAACCGCTTCCGCCCACAAGAACCTTGTACGGAAATCTTGCCACCTGGCATACGGCTGAAAAAGTCGCCACAGCTTCCGGAGATGAAGACTATTATATCCCCATGGGAGTCTATACCATCCGGCTGACGGTCTATAATCAGGACGGCCATTTTAAAGATGACACCGTAAAAGTCGAAATGGCTAACGTGGGCTTCCGGTTCGGCAGCACCATCACCAGCCCCGACAGCATGGTGTCACTTGAACTCCCGGACAATGCCATCCCCGACGATGCAGACCTTTTCTCCATCAAACCTGCGGCAGAGCCTCCGTCCGCAACAGATGAGGGGCTGACACCCATAGGAGAAATTTATGAAGTAAAACCCGCAGGCTATGATTTCTTAAAACCCTGCACCTTAAACTTTTACTATACAGATGCCCAACTGAGCGGTATTGACGAAGAAAAACTGAACCTCTTCCGATGGAATCCCGTGACACAGCAATGGGTTTACACGGATGCGGAAACCGACATTGAAAACAATGTGATCACAGCCAGCATCCTGAATTTCAATGACTATGCGGTGTATTACGCGGTGATGTCCGGTTCCCCGGAACCGCCCGTGATCTATCCGCCTGCTTCCCCGAGCAACCTCAAAACCCTTACCGTCCACGGTGTTGCCGATCCGGGCATTGAAGTGGAAGTCTTTGCAAACGGTGTTTCCCAAGGAACCACGCAGGCAGATGAAGATACCGGGTGCTTCTCGAAAACCGAGGTCTGGCTCAAAACCGGGGAAAATTCCCTGACTGCCCGGTCTGTTGATCCTGCCGGAAACCAAAGCTCGCTGTCCGACCCGGTATCTGTCGAGGTCATTCTTTCCCAACCCGGAAAGGTGACATCCCTTGACTTCAAAACCGACGATTTTTACAGCGATTTCAGTGATGACGTTGCAATGGGAGATTCGTTGCATATCGAACTGGTGGGAACAGATGCGGATGCCACATCGGTCAATTCCACACTTGTCACCCTCAGAAGCAGCAATACCGATTCCGGCGGTATCTCACTCCAACTCTTAGAAACTGCCCCGAACAGCGGAGTCTATCGTGGGACAGCCAGGGTCAGTGAAACCAGCAATGCGTCAGCAGGAAAGATCGGAGTTTCGTACAGCCTTATCGAAACGATTACCGTGACATCTGATGTTGACCCGAGCAAACAGAATTCTCTCATAACAGCAGATATGTTTCCTCCGCCCGCTCCGGGGGTCACCTCGGCAACCCATCCGTCCTTGTGCCAGAATACCTTTGAAGCGGACCTGGATGAATGGGCCAATATGAGTTACAGCTACGGGGCCGAAGTCACACGCTCGGATGAGACCGCCTCATCCGGGGCGTATTCTGTCAGACTGACGAACATCGAAGAAGGCGGCGACTTTGCCAATTTCGTGCGAATCAGCCCCTTTGACGCGGAAGAATATCCCATGGTCCGCTTTGATTATAAGATACCTCACGACCTGAAGGTGAATCTGATCGCTTATGTCAATGGGATGTGGAAAGAGATCGTGTTCACCGATGATCCGAAAACCGTTGAAACCCTGGATGACAACATGAATCCCGGGGAAGACCTCTACAGGCCCATCGGCGTGATTGAAGACGTGAACGCGGACAATGCGTGGCATCATGCGGCATTCAATCTCTACAACATGCTGAAAAACGACGATCCGGGCCAGTCCGAATATATCGTGGAAGAACTCTTTTTTGCGGATTACGATCTCACCGGATGGATGGAACTCGTCATGGGAGAGGAGAATCCCGAGGGAACGGCCTATCACATTGACAACTTTGTCATCAGCCAGGGCGGAAAATCGGATAATGATCCCACATTCACCATCATCCCTGATGATGCAAGCGTTGTGGAATACAGTCACACACTGGATCAGAATCCCGGCACCCTTCCGGATGAGATTAGCGAAGGGGCTTCCGAAACCGTGACATACAACGATGTAGCGGACGGCGTATGGTATTTCCACGTCCGCTCCTTGGACGGCGGCGGCAACTGGGGCCCTGCCAATCATTATCAGATCAAAATTGACGCAACCGGCCCTGTAGCTGATTCCCCGACCCCTGGGGACGGATCATCCTGGGGAAGCATGGAAATTCAGATCAGGATCACGGACGGAGAGGGCAGCGGGGTTGACCCGGACACCCTTCAGATTGAGGTGAACGGCATCTCCTACGGCATGGATTCGGAAGGCATCAATTATGATGAAGCCTCGGAAATTATGACCTTCTCCCTCTGGAAAGTCGTTTCCGAACCAGCCCCCTGGCCCGACGGATCAACTGTTCAGGCCAGCCTCACCGCGGCAGACGACTTTGCCGGCAACCCGCTTGAGTCGGTCTTCTCATGGAGCTGGACGGTTGACTATTCCGAATTGGCAGGCGGTTATCTCTCGCTCCTGACCACCCGGGGCGGATTCACGCCGACCTGGTCTTCTGACGGGACAAAGATCGTGTTTATGTCGAAAAGAAACACGGACGAGAATATATCGGAAGAGATTGATCAGAATATATGGATCATGGATGCGGATGACTTTGCCGAAATCGGAAAAACCGCACTGCCGCTGACCACCGATGAAGGCAGCGACCATCATCCGGCTTGGTCTCCGGCAGCCGGGGATGACCGGATTGTCTTTGTGTCCGACAGAAATGGTGGAGATGACCATTTTGAACATATCTGGATTGTCCGAGCGGATGGAACCGGACTGACCCAACTGACCGACGGAGAACACTATGATTCTCATCCCACATGGTCTTCGGACGGAACCCAGATCGCCTTTTCCATGAATGGGGAAATCTGGAAGGTCAAGGTCAATGCCGACGGAACTGGCGAGATGCCGCAACAGATCACATATGATTCCGTTGAATTTTATCTTGATCCAGTCTGGTCACCTGATGGAAAGAAGATCGCCTTCACAAAATCCCTCTATTCGGACAAAGTCGCTGTCATGGATGCGGACGGCACAAACCAGACCGTCGTGACGGAGAGCGGTTCGGATTTCCTGCCCGCGTGGTCTGGTCAGACCGGGCAGATCATCTTTGTGACCAACAGAGATGAGACTTCCCGCGCTATTCGAGTCGTCAACACCAACGGAAGCGGCGAATCCGATTATATTGACAATATTGATAACGGAAATGCCTGGTGGGATTCCGAACCGGCAATGTCACCGGTGAATGAGAACATCGCATTCCAATCCACAAGAAACGGGACATGGAATATATGGGTGAAAACAGAGCTTGAGATCAGCGATGTGACATCTGTTCCCCAGGTGATCTCACCTGATGATGACGGCGTGAATGATGAGACAGAGATTCAGTTTACGCTCACCGGAGGCTCGGTGGAAGCTGATTTGGAGGTTTACGATGAATCGGACAATCTGATGGCCATCCTCCTTGACCGGGAACTCGTCAAGGCAGGAGAAAATGCCGAGACTTGGAACGGAACAGATGACTTCTGGGACGTTGTCGAAGACGGAACATACACCATCAAGCT
>JAOZMU010000643.1 GCA_029934165.1 Bacteroidales bacterium | reverse complement strand
TTTGCAAATATAACTATTATTAGCCTATACTACCCACACAATCTTATAAAGAACCCTCAAATATACAAAATTTGTCCAACTTTAGAAGGGTAGCCGAATTTGGCTTTCAAATTTTTCGCATCAAGCAACTTATGATTTAATAAATAAAAATAAAAGAGAGAATACAATTGAAAAAATAACAACAGAAATAAATGAGTTTTTGAAAAAATATTTTGATATAAAAATCTAAAAAACAGAACAGAATTTTGTATATTTGCAGTATTAACAAATCTAATATTTAAAGTCATGTTAAACTACCAAAAAATTAAAAATTTAATACTTCATATTGTCGTTTCTTGTCAAAACGAAAAAGACGGTATAACACTGTTCAAATTAGCTAAAATATTGTATTTCATTGATTTTGGATATTTTGCACAGAATAATCAGTCAATAAGCGGAATTGATTATTTAAAATTTCAATATGGTCCTGTTCCTCGTGGTTTAAGAGATTACATTAAACTTTTGGAAAGCGAAAATTTATTAGAAAGAAAGACATATATTACAGATGATACTGAAAAAGAAGTTTTAATTACTCAAACTGGAAAATATCTTAATAAAACGAGATTTTCTAATAACGAGATTGAAACAATAAATAATACAATAAAAGGTGCAAAAGGATTAAGTTCTCGACAATTGTCAACAGAAACGCATTATCATCAATCATGGATAACTACTTTTACTGGTGAAATAATAGATTATGAAAAAGCAAAATATTGTGTTTTTGAATGGTTAAATTATTATCGGGATATGAATAAAAATGATTATTATGAAATCAAGAAAATACAAAAAATATTTAAAGATAAAGAAGTTACAAATTTACTTTCAACAATTCAAACATTATAAATATGTCGGTATCATTTTTTGGAACAAATAACTTTCTAAATAACATTAAGCAGCTTTGCAAAAAAAGAGAGACAACTATTATACAGTCAATAAAGATATTAGCACTAAATATGAAAATACAAAAGATATTGATTAGACAATAATGAAAGGTATGCCTATTTCTGAAATCAACGAACAAGACAAAAAAATAGTTTTAAAAAACCGATATAAAAATAGTGCAATGCGAGAAGGTAAAAGTGGTGGATTTAGAAGTTATAGTATTGCAGATAAAGAAGATAAAAGTTTAACATTTTTGGCTGTTTATCCAAAGAAAGGAAAGTTTAGTAAAGCAGATTTGAATAAAACAGAAATAACAAATATTTTAAGCGAATATATTGAACAAAAGCAAAATAATTCAACAACAGAATTTGTTATGCCGTTATATTCCTTATAACAAGGTGATTACATAAATATTTTAGGTTATTTAATAGGATTAACCACAGGGAAACTTTGTGGACATTAAATTTAAAAAACGATAAATAATGAGAACGTTTATAATTTTGCTTCTGATACTTGTATCTTATCTTACACAAGCTCAGGAACTTAACTGCCAAGTGCAAGTAGTTAGCCAACAGATTCAAGGTACTAATAAATTGGTGTTTGAAACCTTGCAGAAAAGTCTGTACGAGTTTATGAATAACACAAAATGGACAAAGCACATTTTTTCAAACGATGAAAGAATTGACTGCAACATAATGATAAACCTCACAGAATTTGATGGAACGAGCAAATTTGCAGGGACGATTCAGGTTCAGACACGCCGTCCGGTTTATAGCACAAACTATTTCTCTACTTTGTTGAATTATAAAGGCAATGCGGGAGAGTTTCAGTTTGAATATTACGAAGGCGAAGCACTCGAATTTAACGAGACAACACATACGTCGAACTTGGTTTCTGTGATGTCGTATTGGGCATATATAGCCATCGGTCTCGACTATGACGCGTTTTCCATGCAGGGTGGTACTCAGTTCTTTACCAAGGCTCAGACCATAGTTAGTAATGCACAATCGGCTCGCGAGCCAGGCTGGAAACCATACGAAAATGATAAAAATAAATATTGGATTGTAGAATATCTTTTGGACGATGTTTACAGCCCAATTCGCCGTTGTTCTTATAGATTTCATCGCTTGGGATTAGATGCTATGACAGAGCGTATTGACGGAGGAAGAGCAGAAATTGCAGAAAGTTTGAGGTTGCTGCAAAAGGCGCATCGAAACAAGCCCTCGTCGCCTTTGATGAATATGTTTCTCACTGCAAAATCCGATGAAATTGTAAAGATTTTCAGCGAATCTTTTGCCTCAGAGAAAGCTAAAGTCTTCAATATTATGGTCGAAATTGACCCAGCAAACATTAGTAAATACGAGACATTAAAGAAATAATACTAAGCGCAAAGCAACTACACGCAGAAAAATCTGTTTGCCCAATAGTAAATGCGCAGACACATTGTGCTGTTTGTCAGAAATTGTATGTGATTTATATTTGAGTTGCTATTGACTTGAATATAAGTTATATGCAATTTCTGACAAACAGCACAATGTGTTTATTGAAACAAAAAAAGTATCAGTTTGTGTTTTTAGTGAAATATTTATTATCTTGCTATGAAAAAGAAAAAATAACAATTTGCAAAAATAAAGTCAATATTTATTGGAAATTTTAAAGTCTTGAAAAATTTTAAAATTG
>JAOZMU010000642.1 GCA_029934165.1 Bacteroidales bacterium | reverse complement strand
CATCGCTATGACATTAATCACGCAAAATTCAAAAAGCCTACAAATTAATTTTTGCGGGTTTTTTATGAATTAACATACCCTGCCAAACAAAAAAATAATGAAATTTTTTCGCTTTTTTTTATATATTGCATCGTAAGCACAAAGAGCTATTTGTTAGGATTTGTATGTAGTTTAATTCAAATTGATAGTAACTCGAAAAGTGCAGATTATTTTTGTACGCTTATTTATTACAATTTTTTAAATTATCATTTTAAACTATTTAACGATGAAAAAATTATTAATCCTGTTATGTGTGGTTATTTTCTCAACTGTTTCGTTTGCGCAACATACGTTTCATGGCGAGGAACACAAATGCTCAGGGAGGCATCATTTTCACTCCCAAAACAAATCTTCGGAACCCGATTATGAGCAAAGTGACGAAATGTTTGATTACGATGTAAAGTTCTATTGGCTTGATATTGAGGTTGATAACACTTCAACATTTATCGAAGGAAATGTAACGGTGCAGGCTGTTGTTCAGAACAATCCATTGGAAAAATTTGTTATCGAATTAAAAGATTACATGGTTGTTGATCATGTTTTATTTGCAGGTACTCAATTAAATTTTACGCATTCTAACGATGAAATACATGTCGATTTACCTTCGACTTTAGCTATTGGCGAAAGTTTTGAGGCGCAAATATTTTACTCTGGAACTGCTCAAAACGGACTTTTCAACGAGCAATCTAGCAGTTGGGGAAACGATGTAACATTCTCATTATCAGAATCTTTTAAGGCGAGAGATTGGTGGCCAAGTAAACAGGTTTTAGCAGATAAAGCCGATTCGGCATACATTTACATTACAACGCCGGATAATTTAAAGGCAGGCTCAAATGGATTATTGACGGCAAGTATAACAATGCCGGATAATAAAATACGATACGAATGGAAAACTAATTATCCTATTAATTATTATCTTATTTCGATTTCGGTTGCAGAATACGTAGAATATAATATCTACGCAAATCCAACAGGTGCAGCAGGTCCTGTTTTAATTCAAAATTATGTTTATAATGCAAGTGGTTGTTTGCCATATTTTCAGGAAGAGATAGACAAAACAGTAGATTTGCTTGAGCTTTTTTCCAGTTTATTTGGGCTTTATCCTTTTCACGAGGAAAAATACGGGCATTGTATGGCTCCTTTAAACGGTGGCATGGAACATCAAACGATGACTACTCTTGGTTATTTTGAATTTTGGCTTATCGCTCATGAAATTGGTCATCAATGGTTTGGAGATAATGTAACTTGTGCAACATGGCAAGATATCTGGATTAATGAAGGGTTTGCTTCGTACAGTGATTATTTGTCGCGCGAATATCTTGTTTCTCAAAATGTAGCCGATAGTTGGATGGCAAATGCTCACGATTATGTTATGTCTCAACCGGGTGGGCATGTCTATATTCCTGAACAACACGCATTTGACGAAGGTATGATATTTGATTACCGTATTTCTTATCAAAAAGGACCAGCCATAATCCACACGCTACGATACATAATAAATGATGATGACTTGTTCTTCCAGTTATTAACTGATTTTCAGAACCAATATACTGATGATGTGGCAACTGGAGCGGATTTCAGAGATTTGGCAACAGAATTAACCGGAATAGATTTTACGCCTTTTTTCGACCAATGGTATTATGGCGAAGGTTTCCCGACATATAGTATTCAGTATGAAGCAGATGGCAATACTTTAAGATTTACAACATTGCAAACAACTTCGACAAACACAACCCCGTTTTTTAGTACACCAATAGAATACAAAATAAATTATGCAGGTGGAAATACTACGGTTCGTTTCGAGCAACATCATAATGTGCAAACATACGAAGTAGAACTTCCGGGTAGTTTTACCAGTATTGAAATTGACCCCAATAATTATGTGTTGAATCAAGACGGAACAATATCAGGCTGCGAGCTTCCAGATGTTACCTTGTCCGAATTTAATGATATGTTAATCACAGACTCCGAATTGACTTTAACAGGCGGAAGTCCTATCGGTGGCGAATATTTTGGTGTTGGTGTTAACGGTGGAGTATTTGACCCCGCCATTGCTGGAGAAGGCACACATGCTATCACTTATACTTATTCCGAGGGCAATTGTACGGCAACGGCAACACAATTTATTACGGTGAATCTTGTAACAAATATTACAGGCTTTAATTTTGAAGACCTTGTAAATCTTTATCCAAATCCGACTACCGGAATATTTGTTTTAGAAATTGAAAATACCGATTTTGAAGACATAAACATACAAATTTGTGATTTAAGTGGCAGGCAAGTTTATGAACAGCGTTTTAGTAATGCCTCGGATAATTTCCACAACAAAATAAATCTTTCCAGCTTTCAAAACGGAATTTACATGATAAAAGTTTATAATGAAAAAGTATCACTGGTAAAAAGAATTGTTTTAGCGCAGTAGTTAAGTACTCTTAGTAAAATGAATTTAATAAAGTAAGCCATTAAAATTCCTAACTAAAACTAAATCAGGCGTAAGCAAAATTATCAATTATCAATTATTAATTTTCCATTACTTACAAAAGTTCTTACGCTTTTTATTAACCTAAGT
>JAOZMU010000641.1 GCA_029934165.1 Bacteroidales bacterium | reverse complement strand
CTAAGTTGTTAATTCACAGCTTAAACGTTTCATAAAAAATAGGTCTAAGACATTAGACTTGTTACTTATTAAGCGAATTACATTAAGTTGCTAATTCACAATTAAAACGTTTCATAAAAAATAGGTCTAAGACTTTAATTTAAAGTAATACTTGAAATAATTTATGCAATAGTTTATTAAACAATTAGTTAGCAAGTGTTACAAACAGTGATAATTTTATCTCATACAAACAAAAAACAAACTTGGTATAAATTTCATATTTTGTACGCGATACAATTATATTATATTTGTAAGATTTTTCTTACTAAACGGCAATCAACAAAATAACATATCGTAATGAATAACAGAAGAGTACGAGTACGATTTGCGCCAAGCCCAACAGGACCGCTACACATTGGCGGAGTTCGGACAGCATTGTTCAATTACTTTTTCGCAAAAAAACACGGCGGCGATTTTATCCTGCGCATTGAGGACACAGACCAAAAACGGTATGTCGAAGGTGCAGAAGAATATATCATCAAATCGCTGAAATGGTGCGGATTAGAGTTTGACGAAAGCGTAGAAAAAGGTGGAGATTATGCACCATATCGCCAATCGGAACGCAAAGAAATTTACAAACAATACTCAGACAAACTCATCAAGAGCGACAATGCGTATTATGCCTTCGATACCCCTGAAGAATTAGATGTAATGCGTACGCGTTTACAAGAGGCAAAATCTTCTACGCAGCAGTACAACGCAATTACGCGTAATGAAATGAAGAACTCATTGACAATGAGCGCAGAAAAAGTCAAACAAATGATTTCTGCCGGCGAGCCTTTTGTTATACGATTTAAAATGCCCGAAAACGAAAATATAATTGTCAACGATATTATTCGCGGAGAAATAACAGTAAATTCCAATCAATTAGACGATAAAGTACTTTTCAAATCAGACGGAATGCCAACCTATCATCTGGCAAACATTGTTGACGATTATTCGATGAAAATATCCCACGTAATCCGTGGCGAAGAATGGTTGCCCTCGTTGCCACTACACGTAATGCTCTATAACGCACTAGGTTGGAACAATGCAACACCACAATTTGCACATCTTCCGTTGCTTCTCAAGCCAAACGGAAAAGGCAAATTGAGCAAACGTGATGGCGATAAAATGGGATTTCCTGTTTTTCCGTTGGAATGGAAAGACCCAAAAACGAATGAAGTATCAACAGGTTACAAAGAATCGGGTTATTTTGCCGATGGTTTTGTCAATATGCTAGCTTTCTTAGGTTGGAATCCGGGCACCGAGCAAGAAATATTCTCGCTTGAGGAAATGGCTCAGGCATTTTCGCTTGAAAAAGCCGGAAAATCTGGCTCAAAATTCGACCCCGAAAAGGCAAAATGGTTCAATCACCAATATCTTATTCGCAAAGACAATGCGGAACTTGCCAAATTATTTGCTAAGGAACTGTCTGAAAAAGAGCTAAATGTAGAACCAAGCCTTTTGTCAAAAATTGTTGGTTTAACAAAAGAACGCGTAAATTTCGTGTCCGAACTTTGGGAACAAACATCATACTTTTTTGCTGCCCCAGTAGAATACGAAGCCAAGATGGTAAAAAAACAATGGAAAGAAGCCACGCCAGATATAATGCAGAATATCAAAAAATTATTGTCGCAACAAGAGTCTTTTGACTCTGCAAACCTCGAAACAAATCTCAAAAAATGGATTAAAGAGCAAGGATTAGGAATGGGAAAAGTGATGACTCCGTTGCGTTTAGTCCTTGTCGGTGGTGGTTTTGGCATTCATCTTTTTGATATTATGGAAATTATCGGGAAAGAAGAGACACTGCGTCGAATTGAAACAGGGATTGAAACAATAAAAAAATAGCTTAAATTTTTGTTTAAGTTGTTTTTTTAAAGGCACTTAAAATACCATATCTAAAGTAAATATTTATCTAAACAAATTAATTTGAAACTATGAAAAACATCACTAATTTTATTATTATTTTTTCTTTTGTTCTCTTTGCAGCTTGCGGTGGTTCAACGGGCAACAACAACGATGAAACCACTGAAAAGGACACGACAACTGTTGCAGATGAGAAAATCAGTACATCGGATACAAAAGAAGAAACAGACAAACCTGCTGAAAACAAAATGGTTAGCGAGGTTTACAAACTGAATTTGATTACGCTTACCGATAACTCAAAAGTATCGTTAACAGACTATCAAGACAAAGTTTTGTTCCTAAACTTCTGGGCAACTTGGTGCGGACCATGTGTTGCCGAAATGCCTAGTATTGCTAGTTTAGCAAAAAAATATGAAGGAAAAAAAGTGGCATTTTTCATCATCTCCGATGAGGCAGCCGAAACTGTTAGTAATTTTGAAAATAGCAAAAAACTCGGACTTCCGTTTTACTTGCAAGATGGTCAAATTCCAGCTATTTATATGGGAAAATATATCCCAAGAACTTACATTGTTCATGGCGGAAAGGTTGTTGCAGAACACGTTGGACAAGCAAACTGGGATACGCCAGAAGTTGGACAAATGATTGATAGTTTGTTGGCAAACTAAGAAATTTAGCTAATGGCTCTATGGAAGAATATTGTTGGTATTGAATTTCTATTTTGGCATAGGAC
>JAOZMU010000640.1 GCA_029934165.1 Bacteroidales bacterium | reverse complement strand
CAAAATTATTAATTTTCCATTACTTACCACAATTTATTAATGCTGAATATCAGCTATTTAATAATTATCATGTGCTTTTTCAAATCTAAAATGTCCAATTTTTGCTCAATTCACTTGCATTCAGAAAATTAAGCAGTTTCAAATCAATTATTTAATATGTCTGGAATTACAATTGCTCGCTAATTTTTCCGAATCTTCGCTCCCGACTTTGATAATCGACAATCGCTTCGCAAAGGTCTTCCTCTCTAAAGTCTGGCCAAAATTTATCTGTGAAATACAACTCGGCATAGGCAGATTGCCACAGCAAAAAATTACTCAGCCGGTGTTCGCCACTTGTCCGTATAAGAAGTTCCAATTCTGGAAATTCAGCGGTGCATAACTGGCTGTTAATCAGCTTTGAATCAATATTTTCGGGCAAGATAGCTCCAGCAGAAATCATTTCGCTAATTTTGCGAACGGCTTCTGTAATTTCCCATCTCGAACTATAACTCAATGCCAAAATGAGCGACAATCCATCGTTTGACGCTGTTTTTTCGATGGCTGCGTTCAATTCCTTACGGACTTTTTTTGGTAAACTATCCAAATCGCCAATGGCTTTGAGTTGCACATTGTTTTCAAGAAGCGTTTTTGTCTCAGAATGGATTGTTGAAATCAGTAATGCCATTAGCGCATCTACCTCAAAACGTGGACGATTCCAATTTTCTGTCGAAAAAGCATAAAGCGTCAAACACTCCACGCCAAGCCGTGCTGCCGTTTCGACACTTTGTCGCACGGCTTTAACTCCATTTTTATGTCCAAAGATTCGATTGTTTCCTTTTTTCTTTGCCCAACGACCGTTTCCATCCATAATAATTGCGATGTGGCGTGGCAAATTATCTTTCTTAACTTGTTCTTTGAAATTCATATTTTTTCTTTTTATCAGAAGTAGGCAGGACACCGTCCTTTGAGTTCGTAAAGGGAAAAGGTGAGAAAAAAACCAGCAAACGAATACCAATCTGCACTTGATGTATATGACAGTTGTTTCTCTGGGTAGGAGCCGCCAAATTTCATGGCACTTTCCGCAGAAATTTGGTCTAAGTCATCGGTAAAAGTACGCCTAACTGTCCAATCAAGACCGCAGCTCCAACGGCGAGAGATTCTGAGTTTCAGCCCAATACCAGCTGGAAGTGCCATTTTTATAGACCCTGGTATAGCATTGCTTGCAAAAACAGTGAAACCCGCAGTTATGTATGGTGTAAATGGGTGTTTATCCGTAGATGTTGTGTAGTCAAAAAAATTAAACTCGAACATAGCTGTTATATCCGTGATTGACGATTCAAAAGCATGATTTCTAAGTTGTTGGTATCCATTAGAAAAATCGCTATCACTACCACTTAGCTTAGTACTTGTTACACTGGCTCGGAGCGAGTAGCGCATGTTTAAGTTGTAGCGAAATAATGCACCATAAGCTAAACTTGTGTTGTAGAATTGTTTGTGCGTGTTTATATCGCCCAAATAATATGCTCCTCCAGCATAAATTCCAACATCGCCAGATTTTTGTGCCTGTGTTGTCAATACGATACTTATAATTGCCAATAATGCAAAAAATTTCTTCATGTGTTATTTTGTTTATCGGTTTAAAAACTATTTCTAAGTGCCTTGCACTTTTTAATATTGAGACAACGATTTACTATTTGACTGAAAATCAGCAACAAACAGCAAATAATAGTATATGTTAATTTTATCTTTGTTCTAATGGTAAGTTCCTTTCTGAAAAAGGAAGTAATCTTTAATTTTAAAAATCAATTGAAACATAAGGAAATAGTGTTATTTTTTAGGAAATGAACGATGTTGATATTCAAATTAATAAAAACCTTAAAATGCTTGTTATTTTTTCATTTCACTTATTTTCAATTTACGTTAACAAAACCGTTGAAACTTTTGTGGGAGTGCTTAAATTCAGCATTTAAAGTAACCCCGCAAAAAAAATACCAAAACCAAATAATGAAAAGCATTAGAACAAGGATTAAATTAAGCTATACCACTATTTGTAATTTACAACGGTTTTAAATACCACAAAATCACCGGCACCAAGCAAATGATACGTGCTTGTATTTATTCGTATTACCATTTTGTCTCATCGTATTTTATCAAATAAGATGTTATTTGAATATCATTAATATTTTCTGTTTGTTCTTTAATAATATCAGGATATTCTATGTTTTCGGGTATAAAAACTATGTAAGTACTCTTACGAAAACTCTTACGCTTTTTATTAACCTAAGTTGTTAATAGTCATCTAAAACATTTCATGAAAATTAGGTCTTAGACCTTAAATTTTGTCCAAAGTCTAATATCATAATTTATCTCAATATAAAAATGTAAAAACGTGAATAGTTCTTAGAATACATACTTTTTCGCTGGTTAGACAAATGTACAATTTTTTCGATGAAACTAAAAACCTAAGCTCTTAGAGCTATTTATTGGTAGATGTATGTAGTTTATATTCAAGTCAATAACATTTCGAAAAAACCCCTTCTATTATTTTAACTCACTTACCTATATTATATTGTCTAAATTCAATATTCGCTGAAATTTCTTAGTAAAATGAATTTAATAAATTAAGCCATTAAAATTCCTAACTAAAACTAAA
>JAOZMU010000639.1 GCA_029934165.1 Bacteroidales bacterium | reverse complement strand
CCGGGTGCGACAAATTCTCTTGGCGACAACAAGGCAATCGTCATTGACACAACAGCGCCCACAGTCGCCATTTCCAGCGCGGCACCCGATCCCACAAACAGTTCGCCCTTCAGCGTGACCATCACCTTTAATGAGGATGTCACGGGTTTTGCGGTCGGTGACATTTCCGTCACCAACGGCACTGCCGACAACTTTGCCAATACCACCCCCGACAAAGTGTGGACTGCGGATATCACGCCCTCATCAGACGGCGCCGTGGATGTGGATATCAATGCCGGTGTTGCCCAGGACGACGCGGGCAACGACAACACAGTCGCCACCACCCTGAGCCG
Source organism: Bacteroidales bacterium (assembly GCA_029934165.1). Lineage (GTDB taxonomy): Bacteria > Bacteroidota > Bacteroidia > Bacteroidales > JAOZMU01 > JAOZMU01. The sequence continues at coordinate 2,300 of JAOZMU010000639.1, read as the reverse complement.
GGTTTACACCAGACTGGTGATTAACGAAACAGACTATGATCAGGGAGCCACGGATTCGACCGAGTTTGTTGAGATCAGAAACATCAGTGCCGGCACGGTTGACCTGAGCGGCTGTTCAGTACAGCTGATCAGCAGCGACGGTGCATCCGCATACCAGACCATCAGCCTGAGCGGCAGCCTGAACGCGGGTGATTATTATGTGATTTGCGACACATCCGCGGACATTTCCGCGTGTGACATGCAAACCGGCCTGAATGACAATTTCATGCAAGATGGCGCACCCAATGCCGTTGCCCTGGTGAAAGGCGGTGCTGTGCTGGACACGGTCAGCTATGAGGGCGCAACTCCCAATGGTTACACCGAAACCGCCACAGCACCCACGGACGATGGCACGGCCGCACTTGTCGGCCTGTCTCGTTTTGCAGACGGAACAGATACGAATGACAACAGTTCTGATTTCAGTCTGCGTTGCGTCACACCCGGCGGTGTCAATAACATTGCCGACAGCAGCGCCTGTTTCCGGTTGTCAATTGACGACCCCGTGGCCGTGAGCGAAGGCGATTCAGGCACAACAACGATCAGTTTCACGGTCAGCCTGAGCCATGCGGCAACATCAGCCATCACGGTGGATTATGCCACACAGGATGACACCGCGACAGCCGGGGGTGACTATGTGAACAAAACTGGAACCGTGACCTTTGGTGCCGGCACAAACACAAATCAGACTGTCACTGTCACTGTAAATGGCGATGAGATTGACGAAGGTGCGAGCGAGACATTCAAAGTAGTGCTGAGCAACGCCAGTGCCAATGCCGTTATTGCGGACAGCCAAGGTGTCGGCACGATCACGGATGACGATGATGCCGGCTTTACCGTGACCCAAAGCGGCGGTACTTCGGTTAATGAATCCGGTACAACCGATACCTTCACGGTGGTTTTGGATACCAAACCGGCTTCTGATGTCGAATTCGCAGTCACCAGTGGTGACACCGGAGAAGCAACTGTTTCCGCAACGCCGGCTTTGCCACTGACATTTACGTCAGGCAACTGGGATACAGCCCAGACTGTCACCGTCACGGGCGAGGATGACGCTGTCAGCGATGGGGATCAGACCACAACCGTCACCATCAGCGTTGACGATGCCAACAGCGATGACAAGTTTGATTCTTTGGCGAACAAGACGGTCGCCGTCACCACCGTTGACAACGACACCCCGGGCGTGACCGTTTCCGAGACAAATGTCAGCGTCACCGAAGGCGGAACAACAGCGACTTACAATGTGAGGCTCAACACAGTTCCCACGAACACTGTCACCATCAGCTTCACGACAGGAGCCGACGTTGATGCGATCACCGCGCTGACCTTCAGTGCGGACGCAACGGCCATGACCGATCAGAGCGTGACCGTCACGGCAACGGATGACACGGTTGTGGAAGGCGATCACAGTCAGTCCGTCACCCACAGTGCCGTGAGTTCGGACGGAAATTACGGCGGCATCGCAGTCAGCAACGTGGCAGCCGCAATCACCGACAATGACGTGAACTATGCCCTGTCAGGTTCCGCGAGCATCTCCGAGGGAGACACCGGAACAACAGCGGCAACATTCACCATCACCCGGACCGGAGCCACGGCTCAGGCCAGCACTGCTGACTTCGCACTCGGGGGCACAGCCGTGAACGGAACCGATTACAACAATGTCTCCCCGGCTCCGGGAACAGTCACCTTTGTGGCAACCGAGACATCGAAAAACATCACACTGGATATCCTGGGGAATTACGTTGACCAGGGAAACCGGACGATTGACGTGACACTTTCCAATGCCGCAGGCACAAACGGCACAGGCACGGGAACCGTTTCCGGTTCTCCGCAGACAGCCACCATCAGCGATGATGACACCGCGGGCATAACCGTCACAGAAAGCGGCGGCAGCACCACGGTGAACGAATCAGGCACTGCGGACACCTTCACCGTGGTTCTGGATTCCAAACCCGCTTCCAATGTGGAACTGTCCGTCACCAGCGCCGACACCGGGGAAGCGACCGTTTCAGCGACACCGGCTTTACCGCTGACCTTCACCCCGGCCAACTGGGACACTCCGCAGACCGTGACCGTGACCGGTGTGGACGATGTGGCGACTGATGGCAACCAGACCACCAACGTCACTGTCACCGTGGCGGATGCCAACAGCGACGACCAATACGACCCGCTCTCGGATAAAATCGTGAGCGTGACCACGGTTGACAATGACACCCCCGGTTTCACCTTCAGCCCCGCAGGCGGCCTCACAACCACCGAGGCAG
>JAOZMU010000081.1 GCA_029934165.1 Bacteroidales bacterium | reverse complement strand
GGCGTAAGCAAAATTATTAATTATTAATTATTAATTTTCCATTACTTATATGAAAGATACCGATAAAAATGAAAGTTCCGATTGATTTGTATTACATTTGTAATGTTGCATAATGAGACTGTTTTTGTACTTGGTTTGTAACTACCTCAAAGATACAATATTATGTCGAATTATGCAACTTTTTAACACTTTTTGCATCTGCAACAGCTTGATATTCAAGGTGTTATTAAAATCAGAAACTTGAGTTGCTAATATGCAATTTTTGCGTAAAATGGGATAATTTTACTTTTTTTGTAAAAAAGTGTCAAGTTTTTTAAGCTATATGAAACATGCCCAAATATTCTTTACAAATTCGGGTTTTTATTGGCAATAATTTGAGTTAGTTTTATTTATAATCCTTTATCCATGAAGTATTTATGTGTTGTAATTTTGTGTCTCTTCGGACTTGCTGATGTCAATGGGCAGCGTTTTGTGAGAGCTATCGAAAGTGTGATTACGAGCGATGAGAAGTCTGTCAGTATTTATGTTGGTGGGCAGATAACGGAAACTGACGCTACGACTGGTGTTTCGGTTACAAAAATTCTGGTTATCAAAGAGTGTAACTACTCTGAGTATTATGTTGTTGATAGTCTTTTTGAAGATACGGTGGTGATTGAAGTTGCTCCTGCCGGCTACCAAATTATTGACCCTTTTAGTTATGGTGGTGGCTCGACAGATGAATATCAGTATGAGGACGATTACTCTAATACTGTGCCTGTTGGCAACGAAAGTCCAGAATATATTAATGGCTACAACGAGGGCTACGAAAAAGGATTCGATGAAGGTTCGACGGGGAATATTACGTGGGACTATCACGCAGAGGATACCGATTTGGACATTGGCTATAATGCTGGTTACGAATATGGTATGATGGATGGAGAAGCAGGAACTTACAATAATCCTTATCAAAATCCAAGTGCAAATGTTGTCGAGGAGGTTGCTGAAATTGAGGAAGATACTGTTGAGGTTGTCGAAGAGGAGGTTATTTGGGAACATAGAGAGTTGATTAACACTCTTTTGACATCGAATATGGATATTCCGATGAATTTATTAGGTCAAGTTCAGGACGACCTTCAATATGCCACGCAAAAGGGACACATGATTTTTAAAATTGATTTGCGAAATGCACGCGAAATTAATAAAAATGATACTATTGCAAGGTTTGAAGCTACGAACCTGACTTGGGAAACTGTTCGTTTGCTCCCTTTGCGCCCACTTGTTAAACAAATACTTGACACGCTTAACGGCTCATTATCAACGGATACGACACGACAAATTTATCGGGACGAAATGAATAAGCCTTTTTCGTATTACAAATTGATAAAGGCTCTGAACGATACGTTAAGGATTATCCGGTTTAAAAATGGCGATGGAATTATGGGGTTTGATTCGGTGAAAGCTGCTGGTATTGACCCAATTGCATTTTTGGCGGATATTGCTTATGCAAAAGTTTTAATACCATATTACAAATCTGCAATACGTAGCTCGATGGTGCGCGAAGAGGTTGTTAGGCAACTAAAAATTATGATTTCTAAACGAGTAAAAGAGTTCAAAAAAGTAACTGGTTATGATTTACGAAAAGAACGCAATTACCACAATATCGTATTTCTCAGGGATTTAAGTGTTAAGATGATAAATCCGAACAGCGGAAAAGTGGGCATTTCGATACTCCCAAGGTGGGCGCAACATGAACGGCGCATAGAAACAGATGGTTACTGGGATATGGTGGCACTTGGGTCTCGCAAAATGATTAAGTTGAATTATTTTCAGCTTAGTCCAGTAGCGTTGGATATTGTTTTGAAGAATCTGAGCTACGAAATGGATAAACACTACCGTAGAAAATAGCATAATCGTGTGTTCTTAAAATAAAACTGGTTGGGCATTATCCAGCCTCCAGTCGATTGGAGATTCGTTGTTTTTTTTCAATATTTCGTTAACCTTGGAAAAGTGCCTACACCCGAAGAAACCATTGTGAGCAGAAAATGGAGATGGGTGGGCTGCGTCTAAAATTATATGTTTAGAGTCGTCAATTAGTCGTTTCTTTGATTGGGCGAAACGTCCCCAAAGAAGAAAAACAACACTGCTTTGAGCTTCGGAAATTACGCTAATAATCTTGTCTGTAAAAATATCCCATCCTTTTTTTGCATGCGAAGCCGGCGATTTTTCTCTAACAGTCAGCGTTGTATTCAAAAGCAAAATTCCTTGATTTGCCCACTTTGTCAAATCGCCATGGTCTGGTGTCGGAATACCCAAATCGCTGTCTAACTCCTTAAAAATATTCCGAAGAGACGGCGGAAACTTAATTCCTTTGCGTACAGAAAAAGCCAATCCATTTGCCTGACCAACACCATGATAAGGGTCTTGACCAATAATAACAACTTTTATCGAAGAAACGGAGGCGTACTCCAGTGCCGAAAACACTAGTTCTTTTGGTGGTAAGATGTTTTTGCTTTTTCGCTCAGACTCAACAAATTGCACAAGGTTTGTGAAATAATCCTTTTCAAATTCATCGGATAGTATTTTCTTCCAATTTTCGGGTAAGTTATTTTCCATGTTGTACGATTCGACTTAAAATAAATAATAAACCAAGGATAAATTCATAGAACTTTGTAGTTTTTTATATTCATACTGAATATCTTTATCAATAAAATCGGAGTATTTCAACGATGCACTGGCAATAAATCTCAAGGCAGAGGAAAAATAATAAGACACTATAATTTCAACATTCGAGGTTGCAACAGTATTTTCAACAGCATCGTTTGCATATTTTTCAAAACTGCTGGACAAATTTAAAGACATCTCAGTTCGTGTGTTAGGAAAAAACGACATCTTTGACGAACCAGAAACAATCCCCTTGTTATAATTATTCGTAATACTTTCATTTCCAGTAAGTTCATGTAATTCTGTTAGTACCCGAAATTTTCCGTATCGTAAAAAAATCTGCGTATCAAATTGCCAATTCAAATTAATTGGTTTTGAGTAACTAACACCAACACTACTCCCAAATTCCGATGTTACTTGCTTGGTTTCACTATCACTCTTTCCAATAAAAGCACCATTAATAAACACCTGATTTTCACTATCACTGAATTCATTAATTCCAGAAATATAAGCTCCACCAGAAACAGCAAACCCTGATTCCCGCGAATGTCGAGGGGCAAAACCAGCCATATCGGCAATGCCGGCATAATAAAACCCATCGGGATTACTAACTAAATTGTTTGCTCGCAAAAACGAATCAATAGCAACAATCTCCAACTTTTTTGCAACTCGTAAATCAAAAATCCTTCTACTCGTAACCCTAACCAAGACATTAGCGAAATTGCTTATTTCAGTATTTGTCGGACTCCTAGAAAGTCTGTCATTATCAATTAAATCTTGCAATACAAAAGCCGCATACTGAAGCATATCCACAGGAAAAAGCCTGCCAAAACCAACTGAAAAATCTGCAGCCAAACGTGCATCTTTTTTAACTATATCTGTCCTATTCTCGTTGTTTGTAGCCAGCCCGCGATAAACAGCACTATTATTTAATCCACCTACCGCCATTTGAACATCAGTTTTTACAAAAAAACTATTCTTAAAATAATACTTAAAATCGTTCTCAACTGTAACAAACGCCGAAAACGATAAATTGCTATTATCCAAAAAATTATCCTTCTTTTCGCGATATTTATTGTGATTAACAATCCCTTCAATCAAAAGTGAGTTCACAACTTTTGATTTATACACACGATTATTATAACCTATTTCTACACCACCAGAAAAATCATTAACTTCAAACGGCTCATCTCCCACAACATCTAAACTACTCGTATTCCCAGACAAATCCAAGTCCAAAAATAGCAACTGCTTCGCAAATTCATCTTGCCTAAAAAGCTCTAAATCATAATCCACCTTCTGAGCCTCCACAAGACTACCAATTGCCACCAAAACAATTAACATTAACAATTTCATCCAAACATACTTCAGAAAATACAACATCCCAGTCTAAGACCTATTTTTTATGAAACGTTTAAGCTGTGAATTAACAACTTAGGTTAATAAAAAGCGTAAGAACTTTTGTAAGAGTACTTACATCAACTTTCAACAACAAAAACGTAAGACAAACAAATTTTGGCATGTTTCAGAGAGTTCAAAAAAACTTGACACTTTTTTACAAAAGGGCAAAGTTATCCCGTTTTTTTGAATAATTTGCGAAATATCGTACTCCTTAGCCTTTCATTGGAATTGTGTTGAAAATAAAATACATAATTGCATATCCATTGATATATAAGTAATTACCACGCTAGCGAAGTAAAAGTCTATTTATCTCTGCTTATCTCCGTATAAATATAAAGTCGCCACCTTCATCACCAACATTTTGAATATCTCCAAATTGTGGAATATTTGGGCTGTTTCTGCTAACTGGTATTTCTATTTGATGAAATAATTCCGAAGCTGACATATATTTTTGGTTATTATCAATCAATTTTTTGTTTAAATATTCAAAAAACACACTTTCGTTTAGAACTGTTTTAAGAGTTCCACTTGTTATTGCATTCCTACTTTTTAATTTATATTTCTTTTGATAAACAAGTACAGAATCTTTTGGCAAAGCTCTTGTTTTGAAAATACTTCCACTGAAACACGCATCAGATATTAGTAATGTGTGCATTGAGTTAATTTTATCTATTTCATCTACTAATGTGCTATTGTAAATAAACCCGTCTGTATAGCCATACTCAGCATCAGAAGGTATCCAATAACCTTTATCATTACTCTCTTCATAATCCCCATGTCCTGCATAAAAGATTAAAAAATTATCTTTTTCTGTTATTTCTTTTTCAAATTCGTTAAAAGCTCTAATTATTTGCCGCCTTGTTGGATTTTCAAGGAGTTTAATATTTTCCTCCTCAAAGGTGTAATATTCTACCAAAGTGTTTTTTAATGCTTGGGCATCTTCTGTTGGTCTATTATTAAGGTCTGGTATTTGGGGGTCTGTGTAATCACTAACTCCAATAATTATGGCATAATAAATTCCTATATCAATACTGTACTGCTCACTTTCCCGTTGTATTGAAAACTCTTTTGTGGATGTATTTTGTTCTATATCTGTTGCAGTAACAGTAAAAAAATTATCTCCATAAGCAAGTAAAATAGTTTTAGAAAAATTTCCATTTGCATCTACGCTTGCTTCATGTTCATTTATAAGAATTTCAAAGATTCCGCTTTCATCAGTCACTATTCCTTTGATTGTTACTTGTTTTTCTCGCAAAATAGGTTTAACGCCACGAACAACTGGATAAGTAATTTCTATTTCTGGTGGAATAATATCATTTGTAGAATTATAAACTATTTTTCTTCGCTCGGTATAATTACCCGCAGTTATATTTAAGTTGTTATTGCCAGGCTTTAATGTAATCGTTTTTTCAATTATTTTATATCCATTATGGCGTGTTAAAGTATAATAATTCTGCGAAACGTTGTTTAAACTAATATCAAAATTCTCGTCATTATAAATTTTTACTACTACTTTGTATGATTGATTCTCTGTAACTGTATCTGAAAAGGGGGCTAACAATTCAAATGCTAAATTTGAGCAAGAGTTTTTTGAAATATTATCAATATTGGTTTTGCTATCTAATGAATATATTGTCAAATAATCAATTTCTATTTTTGAGGCATAAGGGACAATAAAACCAATTCTATCACCAAAAATAGTTTTAAATTTATGTGTTGTTATTAATTCGTTGTTAATAAAATACGACAAACTGCTGCGTTCTTTTCTTACTTTTAATGTGTTAAAATCGTCAGGCTTAATTGTTTCAGTACCTTGCCACTGCAATGGTTCTGTATAATCATGTTTGCTACATTTACCAATTGAATATCTACCAGTATTGTCAAGGTAAAATACATGTGAACTGTCTTTACTGCCTCCCCATCGTAAACCATAGGCGTTAGCCCCCTCGGTTTGTTTTATTTTAATTTTAATTTCAAAGCTCTCTACTTCTGAAATGTTTATTTTTTGATACCTTATAAAAGGCATGTCGCTTACTTTTGATTGGAAATGAAAAACACCATTTGCAATAACAGAATTAGTTTTTATCTTATTTCCAAGATACCAATCGTTACGGTTATCATTGAATTGTTCATTATATATAGCTCGTTTCAGTTCTGTGCTACTTTCAATTTGAGCATTTAAAGTTGCTACATTTGATGTTAATATAGTAAATAAAATAAAAAAAAACAATCGTTCCATCTGGTATGCTGTTTTAAGTTCAAGTCTAAAATAAGACACAACTACTTGTCTGCTTTAGCAACAAGAGCATCTTTAATTAACAATTCTATTTCAACCTTACGAAAACTTCCACCAATTTCACCTGTTTCTTCATTCTGTGTTTCGGAAAAATACTTATATCGCAATTTTATGTCATCGAATTTCTTTTGTTTTTTAAAGTAAAGACCTAAAATGCGCCTCACCCCCAGTGTTCTTAAGAAACCAAGAATACTATTAGTTTGTATTTCGGCACCTTTCCTTAGGTTAAATTGCTCTAAAAAACCAAATTCTCCTTTGTAAATTAAACCATTGGTAGGCGAGGCATCCGTATATCCAGTTATTGTAATTGTTATATCAGAGTTTGGCTCAAAGTATTCTGTCAAAAACTCATCAATGCTTTCAGTAAAAGTTTGCACTGTCAAAAAAGTAGCAGGAGCATCATTAGTATCATTTAAGCTGTAACTTCCAGGTGGATAGTTATACCTGGAAAGATTTAAGGCGTTAATATCAATATTGCTTTTAATCTGAAATGAATATTTAGCATACAAATCTTTTTTATCAAACTTTAAGTCTATCAAAGGTTCCATACCGTCTGATAAACTTTGTTCATTAAAATATGCTTGCATTTTTCGTTCTATTTGCTTTTTTTTTAACGCTAATGGACTAATTTGTGAATATGAATATTGAAATAAAAAAAATAAAAAAGCTGTAATGGCAAATGATTTCATGATGTTGTTTTTTTGTTAAAAATTTCAAGTGTTATAATATGTCATTTAGGTTTCCTAACTTGCTGCTTCTTCCGCACATTAATGATAATGATTTCTTTTAATAAACATTCTGAACAATTTTCAAGCATATCCCATTCTATTTTTTTTTGTTTCCCATTTTTAATATTTTCAATATCACCTATTGCTCCGTTTAATACTTTGTCAGGTTCTGAAACTAAAAATATTTCTACATCATATTCTTGGTCTTTAAAGTTACTTAATAAATCATAAGTAATAATAACAGTAGGATTTTCATTTAAATTATCAGGGTCTTCATACATTTTGTTAGTGTAGTTTATTATTATAGGTGATTTTATTTTTGCAATTAAATTATTTTGGTTAATAATTGCGTCGTTAAAATCACTTTTGAGTTTAATGGCTTTTTTATAGTCATTTAAGGCTAATTTACTTATTCCCAATTTTTCGTATGTCAATCCCCTATTGTTATAACAAACTGCATTACTCGGCTCCAATTCAATCTGTTTGTTAAAATCTATAAGAGCTTCATCATATTTTTTTATGCAATGTTTTGCCAATGCACGAGTTCCGTAGGCAATTGCAAAATCCTGATTCATATCTATTGCTGTTGTTGCATACGTTATTGCATCTCTGCAATTTCCAATTTTGAGATTGGCATAAGATAGATTATTATATGCGTATAAATCGTTTGGGTCAGTATTGATTGCCTTGTCTAAATCTTCAATTGCGCCCTCAAAATCATTAATTTGGATTTTTGCAAATCCAAGTCGGCTATATGCAAACTTTGTATTTGGAGCAAGCTGAACCACTATTTCATAATCTTTAATAGCTTCGTAATAATTTGCAAGTTTTAAATTTGCATATCCTTTGTTATAATAAACAGAAAAATCATTATCACCAGCTAACTTGTAATCAGCAATAGCATCAGTATAATTATCTAATTTTAGGTTTACAAATGCACTGTTTTTATAAAAATCATTATTTTCATCTATTGACAAGCCCTTGTTTAAATTATTTAATGCTTCGTTATAATCATTATTTTTAATGTTAATCAATGCAATATTATAATATGCGGCAGAATTATCAGAATTATAGCGCAATGAATTATCAAAAGCATCAACAGCTTTATTGTAATCGTTTATTTTAAGAAAAGAACACCCCATATTATTATATGCACGAGAGTCATTATGCTCTGACAAATAAGTATTATAATAATCAATTGCTTGTTGAAAACTATTATTCTTATATGCTTCGTTTCCTAATGCAAAATAATTTTGAGAAAACACATTCTGTAAAATAATTATTTTAATTAATAGTAAACCGAGTTTTTTATACATTTTTGTTTGTTTTTTTTAGTTGATTTTATCCCCCAAAAAGGGATAAAATCAATATACCAATTATACTTGAGGCTTCAGCACCAACTATATAAGAAAAACTAAATTCATTGCCAAGTGATTGACTTCTTTCATAGGCGAAGCTAAAGCCGCCATATGTCATATCTAGCATCAAACTTACACCTAGCTTGTAATATGTTTGCTTGTCAATATATTCAACGAAACCCCATTTGTAGCCTAATCCAAGGTCTAATGTAATGTTTTGATAATTTGCAAATGACAGACTATGAATTGCTCCAAATTTCACAGAATTATTATTAACCCCCATCTCCGCTCCTATTGGAAAAAAATCAGGATTAAAATAGTACATATCCCACAGATAATTATTTTCATTATCAATATATTCATGTTCGGAATCGGAATTCATAACTCCAAACTTAAAATGAAATCCTCTATACATGCTAAATCCTGATTTATCAAATTCAATATTGTCTTTAATCCACTTGCCTGTTTTTAAAGGCACATCTACTAAAATCCATTTCGTAGGTTTCCTTCCTAAAATATATGAAATATTATGATTGGAAACAGATTTATTGCCAAAGCTCTTCTCAAAAGAGTAACTTAAACCACCCCAACTTTCTCCATCAAACATATATTTGAACCCACTTTTTAAATATGGATAAGATATTGGATTTCCGAATTTATAACCAAGTCCAAAATCAAAAGTGAAATTTTTATGTGATAATATGGAAAAACTATAATAAGCACCAAATTTTATTTTATTGTGATTGTAACCTATCTCAACTGTAATTGGAATTTTTTTTGAATTATTGTAGTAAGCTTCAACTGAATAATCTGTTCTTGATTTGGAATATGTAATTCCTGCTTTAAGATGAAAACCACCATGTAATTGATGCGTAATTTCGCTGCCACCAAATCCGTCAAAAACATAATTTATTTTTGATTTAAAACTCTCAGTTTGAATTAAGCATTCAGTGTTGTGCCTAACAGGCAAGCTGTCTGGCAATATAGGTTGCGATATAGCTAAATTAGAAAATAATACCGTTGCTATCAACAGAATTAAATTTAAATTGAATATTTTCACGTTCATCTATGTTTTCTCAATTACAAACGACACAGCTATTGATAGTGCCATAATGTCTTGATTATTTGAACAATATTGGTTTGCAGTTTAGTAAATAAACTATACTTTATGATTAATTCCAATAAATCTACAAAAACTCATTGAAATAATGATAGTCCACACATAATGGTCTTGGTATGATAAAATTACGTGTTTTTACAAAAATAAAAATAATAATCAATATTTTGCAGAAAAATCAATTATTTTGTCCACATAAAAATTGTATTTGTTATGGCGAATTAAATCATCATATAATTCGGTAGTAATGGAAAATTAATAATTAATAACTCAAGTTTCTGACTTCGCCCTTACAACTTGATATTTAACACATTGCAAAG
>JAOZMU010000080.1 GCA_029934165.1 Bacteroidales bacterium | reverse complement strand
CCTAACTAAAACTAAATCAGGCGTAAGCAAAATTATTAATTTTCCATTACTAAGAGTACTTATACCATTATTTACTCTTTATTGCTGTTTTTCAGTCAAATAGTAAATCGTTGTCTCAATATTAAAAGTGCAGGCACTTAATAACACTGATTACAAATTGTCAAGCTGTACACATTTTTTGTATTGTTCGATGGTTTCTTGCAAGCCGAGGTAAAGCGCATCGGCTATAAGTGCATGACCAATAGAGACTTCTATTAAATTTGGTATATTTTGAACAAAATATTTCAAGTTTTCCAAGCTCAAATCGTGTCCAGCATTTAACCCTAATCCAGCTTTCTCTGCCGCTTTGGCTGCAACAATAAATTCTGCGATGGCATTTTCTTTATTTATCGGGTAGTTTTGTGCATAAGGCTCTGTGTATAACTCAACTCTATCAGCTCCAACTTTCTTAGCCTCAGTTATTTGCACAGCATCAGTTCCAGTAAATAACGAAACTCTTATTCCTGCATTTTTAAATTGAGCAATTACTTTTTTTAACAATGCCGAGTTTTTCAAAACATCCCATCCAGCACTTGATGTTATCGCTTCTGGTGGGTCAGGAACAAGCGTAACCTGCTCTGGTACAACAGATAAGACCAGTTTGATAAAATCTTCACACGGATAGCCCTCAATGTTAAATTCTGTTTTTACCAAAGGACGCAATTTACGTACATCATCGTAACGAATATGTCTCTCATCTGGGCGTGGATGCACTGTAATTCCCTCTGCTCCAAATCTTTGACAATCTATCGCTACTTGCAAAACATCTGGCACATTTCCGCCACGCGCATTACGTAAAGTAGCTATTTTATTTATATTTACGCTTAATCGTGTCATTTTTAGTTTAAAGTTTTTGGTTAATAATCAAAAATTTATGCACTAAATAATTCGGTTTCAAAAAATAAATGTGCATATTTGACAAGCAAAGGTAAAGAGATTTTCATGAAAAACAATCTTGTAAGTACTCTTAGTAATGGAAAATTAATAATTAATAATTAATAATTTTGCTTACGCCTGATTTAGTTTTAGTTAGGAATTTTAATGGATTACTTTATTAAATTCATTTTACTCACAAAAGTTCTTTCGCTTTATTAACGTAAGTTGCTAATTCACAGCTTAAACATTTCATAAAGAATAGGTCTTTGACCTTAAACATAACAATCTCAAAAGCCACTAATAGGTATATAAATATATGTTAGCTAAGGAATTAATATCAGATATCGTACCCTCGCTTTGCACTTCGGACACGGGGACAAAGGCATTGTCTTGGATGGAAGTTTTTCGGATTTCGCACTTGCCGATTGTCAATAATGTGGAATTTCTTGGGCTTATCTCAGATAAGGATATTTATGATATGAACATGGCAGACGAACCAATTGGCAATCATCACCTTTCGTTGTTTAGCCCATTTGTTTACGCAAATCAACATATATTTGAGGTTATTTCCTTAGTTTCAGAATTGAAATTATCGGTAGTTCCTGTCGTAAATAATGACAAAAAATATATGGGTGTTATTACATTACATGATTTGCTTCATTACTTTGCAGATGCCACGGCAGTTAACCAGCCGGGAGGAATTATCGAAATAGAACTACATGTAAACGACTATTCTCTGTCGGAAATTGCGCAGATAGTAGAGAGTAATGACTCAAAAATACTCGGGCTTTATTTGAATACCAGTAAAAACTCGAATAGTATAACTCTTACAATCAAAGTAAATAGTATTGACATTACTTCGATTATTCACACTTTTGAGCGATATAATTACACCATAAAAGCGACATATCTTGATAATAATGAAATAGATACGATGTTGCAAAATCGCTACGAGTCTTTTATCAACTACCTGAATATTTAATCTACCACTCTCCTACTCTATTTACATTTCATGCCAAAAAAAGTATTTTCACTTTTACTTTGCTCTGTTTTGCTATTTCTTTTTTACAGTTATAGTGCTAAAAGTCAGCCATTATCGCCGGTTAAGGAGTTGCTTTATATAGAATCCATTGTTTTCTCTGGCAATAAAAAAACTCACAATAACATAATTAGTCGCGAAATTCCAATACAAAAAGGAGACACAATTGTATCTGGTCAACTGGCTGATATTCTGAATATTAGCAAAAATAACTTGCTCAACACAAAACTGTTTAACTACGTAACAATAGATACACTTATAGTAAATAACCGTGTAACAATAACTATTATACTGGAAGAGCGGTGGTATTTTTGGCCAATCCCTTCGTTGAATTTCGCAGACCGGAATTTTAGTACCTGGATGAATAGTAAAGATTGGCGTAAGATTATTTATGGTCTTGATTTAGAAAAAAATAACTTTCGGGGACGGAACGAAGTAATGAATTTTTCATTTAGTATTGGATATAACGAGCAGTTTAGCTTGTCTTACAATGATTTATATTTGGATAAAAAACGTCATCATTCCATAGGTATATATAACACTTACCTGCGAAGAAAACAGACCTCGGTAGCAGTAATCGAGAACAGACTTCAAGAATTACGTGTTGATGAGACATACGTTTTTGAGCATTTTGAGTTTTCGCTGAAATATACATATAGGCATAAAAACCATAATTGGCATACGTTATTTTTAAGCCTAAATTACAGCCAAATTGCTGATACTATTGCAGATATAAATCCTAATTATTTTGGCACAGGGAAAACAAATATTCGTTTTGTGAGCCTCATATACAGCGCAACACAAGATTTACGCGACTCGAAATCTTATCCACTTTCGGGGAGTTATACAAACTTTATTATTAGACAAAGTGGTTTGGGAGTTTTAGACCACCCCAATATTTTACTCATTAAAAGTAGATTTGCCAAATATTGGGATTTTGGCAATCGAGTTCATGCTGCAACAGCAGTGAACCTGCAAAAATCGTTTTCAGACCAAAAGCCGTTCTTTCTTGACAAAGCAATTGGGTATAAATACGACCAAATTAGAGGTTATGAGTATTATGTAGTAAACGGAAGCGATTTTTTTATTACAAAAGCCAATTTAAAATTTACAATAATTCCTACTAAAGTTAAGTTACTCAACTTCTTCCCAATGAATTGGTTCAACGGAAAATTCAAAAAAATTCATTACGCACTTTACGCAAATATCTTTTTCGATACTGGATACGCAAAAAAATATGGGAGCATCTACGAAAACCGTAATAGCTTTGAAAACAAGCTCTTATATAGTGGTGGCATAGGCTTAGACTTTGTTACATATTACGACCGCGTTCTACGATTTGAATATTCGATAATTCACAATGGCGAGAGTGGTTTTTTTGTGCATTTTCTTGCTCCGATATAAGTACTCATACAAGAGTGCCAATAAATAACAACCCTTTAATTTTAGTTTATGACAAAAGAAAAAATCATTTTAGAAAAAATGCGAGCAATGATTTCCAACCCCGAATTAGTGGTTGCATCGCCTGTTGGCAAATGGCTAAAAGCTAAAATTTATAGTATCGACAGTGGTTCTATCCGTGCCAAGGTTGTCATTCGTAAAGAAATGACCAATCCGGTTGGTAAGTTACACGGAGGTGTAATTGCCCTAATAGCAGATGAGGCAATTGGTGGTGCTGTGTTAAGCACTGGTGTCGATATGTTTTATGTTACTGTTAATCTGTCCATTGACTACTTGCAAGGTGCCGACCTTGGCGATGAATTGACCATACACGGAAAAGTTATACGAAAGGGGACAAAAATCATAAATGGAGAGTGTTATATCTATAATAATGAGAATGTTATAATTGCAAAAGCAACTTCCAACTTAGTGGCTACACGGCATTCGCACAATTTGTTCTAAAAAAAGTACCTGCCTTAGTTTACGAATAAACAGACAGATACTTAGATAGTACGAAGGTAAGCCACCTTATTGTACTTGCTTTATTTTTGAAAACGCAAACCAAAAACGAGCATATCGTCAACTTGTTCTTCGTTTTCGCGCCAACTTTCTATTGTATTATTAAGTATTTCGTGCTGTACTTGCATTGGTTTTTTGTAATTTTCTATCAACAATTTCTTAAAATTACTTATTCTATATTTTTTGCCAAATTCGCCGCCAAACTGGTCTACATATCCATCTGAAAATGAGTAAAGTACATCGTTTTCTTGCAAATCTACGTTGTGAACAGAAAAGTCGGTTTCGCGAGGATAAATTGCTATCGGCTGCCTATCTGCCTTAAACTGAATTATTTCATCGTTGCGAATTATGAAAAGCGGATTGTATGCTCCCGAAAATTGCGCTTTTTTATTCTCTATGTCTATTATACACAGTGCAATATCCATTCCATCTTTCGAGGCTCCCTCCTCGCCAGTCTGTCTGAGGGCTGTTTTTATTTTGGTGCGCAACTCTTGTAGAATGCAATTTGCTTCTACAATCTCTTGTTTATGGATTATTTCCTGCAAGAAAGCTATGCCCAACATACTCATAAAACCACCCGGAACTCCGTGTCCAGTACAATCGGCAGTTGCCCAAAATATGTAATTATTTACTTTCTCGAAAAAATAAAAATCGCCGCTAACAATATCCTTTGGCTTAAATAATACGAAGTAATCATTAAAAATTTGCTTAATATCCTCGCTTCGTGGTAGCATGGCAGTTTGTATTCTACTAGCATAATTAATGCTGTCTGTAATCTCCTGTTTATGAATAACTAAGAACTTATTTTGCTCTTCAATCTCATCACGTTGGGCAGTAATTTCTTCTGTTTTATGCAAAATTTCTTCATTCTGATTTACCAAAACATCGTGTTGCCTACCGATTTCGTCTCGCTGTGCTCGAATTTCTTCGGATTTTTGCATTATTTCTTGATTTTGATGTGCAACTCTAACGAAAGCACGCTTCTTTTGTCGGTATTGTTTCAGAATGAAAAACAGCATTATTGTTAATAATCCAACGCCCGAAATTGCAGAAGTAATTATTATATTCTTGCGCTTTAACTCGGCTTCGTTTATTGCTCTATGCGCATTGGAAAGCTCTAACTCCTTGTTTAACAGTGCCAATTCTTTCGATTTTTGTTCTGCCGACAATTTTACGACAAGCATATTTTTTGTCAATTGGTCTTTTGCTTGTGTTAATTCTCGTACTTTATTGAAATTCTGACGACTAACTTGTGCCATTTTTTTCAATAAATTAGATTTTGCTTCCGAAGACACAACAAATTTTCTATGTGATTCGGCAATTTGCTTATTATTTTTTAGCTGCTCTTCGATTTGCGAGCCAAGAGCCTTTTTATAATTGTCTATCACGGAGCTACATTGTGCTGTTTCCGATTGTAGCTCGGCGATGAACAGATAATTACTATTTTGCAAATTTACCAATCCAAGACCATCTGCAAGTTTATTGCTTTGCTCGTACATTTCAACTGCCTTTTGCACATTTTTCATCTGTCGATAAACATTTGCAAGGTTATGGTACGATATTGCTATACTTTTCTGGATTTCAGATTGTTTGAGTTCATTTGTTGGCGCGATACTCTGCTTAATTTCGAGCGATTTTTCGTAGTTTTTCAGTGCCTTTGCATACTCATTTTTATAATAATTTATGTTACCAATATTATTGTATGTCAAAGCAAGTCCGTGTTTGTTACCAATTTTTTCGTTCTTGGCTTTTGCATCTTCATAATAAGTCAAAGCATTGTCATAATCTGATGATTCATAATATATTACTCCGATATTTGTAAGCGAAGTTGCAACTCCATTTTCATCGCCAAGTTGCTCCTCAATCTGAAGCAACTCTTTGTAACTGCTTAAAGTTTTTGTCATGTCGCCATTGCGATAGTGCAGATTACCAATCTGATAGAACATTTTTGCAACACCATTGTCATCGCCAGCAGCCTTGCTATATTTTAACGATTTATCGTAAAAACCCAACGCAGCATCATAATTCAATTGACTATCATAAATAACTCCAATATTATTCAATAATACTGCCGCATCTTTCTTATTTCCAGTCGACTCTGCAATTGCAAGTGCATTTTTAAAACCATCGACAGCTTGCGTGTATTTACCAGTCTGATAATATCCATTGCCAATATTATGGTACGAAACCGCCATTCCAGCCTTATCATTCAATTGTTTTTTAGCTTCTAATCCTTTTTTATAACACTTGATAGCCTCTTCAATATTTCCTTGTGTTTCATAAACAAATGCCATTGTATCCGATATTTTTGCGACAGTAGAAACATCGTTTTCCTTGATTGCCTTTTCAAGCATAATACTATAATTATCAATGGATTGATTCATAAAATCGACAGTAGCAGTATCTTTGTTGGGTTGGTTTTTGGTCTCTTTTACAACTTTGGCTGTTTTCTTAGGCGTAACTTTAGTTGTTTTATTCGGAGTAACCTTAGCTGTTTTCTTCGGAACATCTTTGGTTGTTTTCTTTGGAGTAACTTGCGCTGTTTTCTTCGTAACAACTTCTGTATCTACACGTTTTTTGAATTGAAACGAGCCAATATCTGTTCCGTTTTCGCCTGCTCCGATGCAAGGCGATGTCGATTTCAGTAAAAAAATTGATTTGCTCGGGTCTGCAAATTCAGGGTCAACATTCCACAAGTTTTTATCAGATTCTACTTTTTTGCCTCCATTGTAATTATTTACAACTGAATATTTTACATCTACTTCACTGCCTGAATTAACGAATGTTTTATTCGTCCAGAATACAACATTACGAATGGAGGGGGCGGAGTTTTTGGTTAGTTTAATTGCTGCGGTAGTATTGCGTGTTATCGTACAATACGTAATTTGTGGCGATGAATTATTACATGTTATTGCGGTTGCATTTTGGTCGATTATACATTTTTTTATTGCAACTTGTCCGCTGTCAAGAATAATTGCTGCTCCATTTTTTCGGAAAAAACAACTGGTAATTGCAAGGTTGGAGTTTGCACCAAATATTCCGTCCGAGGTGTTGTTTATTATCTGACAATTGGATATTTCTACTTGCGCATTCACAACAGAAATTGCGCCAGAAAGAACCCTAATTCCTTTGAAATTAGTAATTGAACTTGCGTTTTGGATTGCACATTTCGTCATTTCGCTGCCGTTTGCACCTTCTCCATCAAACAAAATCACGCCCCATTTTCCGTATCTTTCTTTTCTCAAAAAAGATATTCCGTTTTCCGAAGTTCCATTTGCAATCAGTTTTCCACGTACGTGCAACATGCCAACTTGCACAGATGCGTAGTTGAAATCCGCATTGTTGTGTTTAACACCAAACCGCAACTCTACTCCGGGTTCAATGACAAGCGTTTCTCCTTTTGGAACAACTGCCTTACCTTCAATATAGTATGGCGAGTTTTTCTTTAGTAAAACACCCGATAATTCACTGCCAGCTTTGATAGTGGTTTGTCCCAAAATTTGTACTGAACAGCTCAGTATAAACAGCGTAATACATATAAATCGTAAATTCATTAATGTCTGGTTTCAAAAGTTTCCAGATAATTAGTTTTTAGCTTCCTTAGAACAAATATATGCTTTCATTTTGTAAAAAAAAAACCACTTTTAGCATTGCTAAATATGGTTTTTCGAGATTACTTTTATTGAAAATTAAGTAAATTTTCATAAAAAATTTTGTAGTTATATTTTTTTAATATTCTATAATTCAATAAATTAACGCTATAATGAAAATAGATTATATATTAAAATTTTCTAACGATATGAGAAAAATTATTTCGGATTATTTTTTTTCAATTATTTTTTTCAATACCCGTTCTCCATTTCTAAGATTTGTTAATAAAAATTAATTTCCTTTGAAAAACGCGTTATGTGTGTTTGCAGACAGAGGCGACAACTTAATGATAATTAACTTTTTCTGACGGCATACAGGCTTTCCGCTTGCAGTTGACTTGCGTTTTTTGCAAATGCGTTTGGCGAAGATTCCTATCGGTCGCCCGCCAAAAAATTAATTTGCATAAGTTGGAAAAAACGCGAAAAACGTACAATATAAAAACAGGCGAAGATTGCACTACAATGCCTGCTGCAACAGCTTCGTAGCAAACAAATTGGCACCACTGTCAGCATGGCTTCAAGCCACACCAACAGTAACTTGTAAGTACTCTTACAAAAGTTCTTACGCTTTTTATTAACCTAAGTTGTTAATTCACAGCTTAAACGTTTCATAAAAAATAGGTCTTAGACCTTAGTCGCGTCACGACTACTATTAACATCGAAAATTTATAATTCATTGCAAATTCATTTGAACCAAATTTCGTTTAATGATATGCGTTACCAGTTATCATAAACACATGTTGGCTTTTTTTGGCGATTTAATAAATAATTGGCATTGTTTTTGGATTATTATTTATGAACGAAAACAATTTACCATGAAAACTAATCAAGTATTTTTTGTAATAGTATTATTATCATTTTCTTTATTATCGTATGCTCAAAATGCGGGGAAATTTGCTGTCGAGTATTTGGTTGCTTATCAAGAAAATGAAACAAAAGAATTAGCACTTATTTACGGCGAAAACGCTTATAACAGTGCTTTGATGGATTTTGCTTCGGACAAAGAATTTGTTGAGAAACTAAAATCGAGCTTACTAAACGAAGATGAGAAAATGGTTGTTTTTTTCGATGTCTTTCAAAAAAATTCTGGACAAATTGATGCGGAAGTTGAGTTCAAAAATTTGACTTCTTCTGGAGATGAATTTATGTGGGAATTTGGCGATGGGACTTTTTCTACTGCGGAAAATCCAAAACATACCTATAAGAAAAGCGGATTTTACGATGTTAAACTTACGGTTTGGTCTAAAAACGGAAAATCCGATTTCCTTAAAGTCCAGAATGCGGTATGTGTTTCAAATTGCACAAAAAAGAATAAACGCACTGAAATACAAGCAGATAAGTGAATTACGAATTAGCTTATGCCTGATAATATTCATGTTACAAAATTTATTTGACTAAGTTGTTTTTTCATTTTTCTAAGTAAAAACAAAATAAAACTGTATTCAAGTTGCGTATATTTCATAAGGTATAAGACCTATTTTTTATGAAATGTATTAGCTGGTTATTAGCAATTTACGTTAATAAAAAACGGAAGCGTTTTTGTAAGTGTCCTACACTTTTTAATATTGAGACAACGATTTACTATTTGACTGAAAATAAGTAACAAACAGCAAATAATGGTATAGGTTAATTTTATCTTAGTTTTAAGAGTACTTTACTACTATTTATTGGCTAATTGTTAGTTTTCGATAAGCCAATTTAGAGCATCTTCGTATATGTTGAAGTATTTTATTTCAAAGTTCGAGGTTTTAATGTGTTTCTCATCCATCAATTGCTCTACGGATACTTGCGTAAAAATATCTGGACTTATAACAAATGCAATATACCTAACGCCAGCTTCCAATATCTTTGGGAATAAGCTATCTGCCCATTCTTGAGTTTTTGGAGCCAATGTGAACTTTAGCTCGGAAGTATCAACCAACCAATACTTTGGCTTATTGACATGGATATTTTCAATCTGTCTCAATGCCACATTTCTGTAATCAAGGTCGGTCATGTTGTCCGTTTCTTCCTGCCATAAGTCAATAATCATATTGTTCTTGCTGTCAAATTTCGATTCGATAAAATCATTTTTCGTAATTGTTTTCATATTTTTTTAGTTTATGAGTTAAAAAATATCTATGCTAAAAATATCCAACTTATTAAATGTAATTGGATTATACTCAATGAATTATAAAAAATAAAAGTAAGTACTCGCACTAAAGTATTTCCACATTTTGCAAAACATTATATCTTGATACATAATCTGTTGTATACCTTACGTGCGCAGCGTTAAATAGGTCGAAGCCCTTAGTTAATTGCTT
>JAOZMU010000079.1 GCA_029934165.1 Bacteroidales bacterium | reverse complement strand
AAAATAAGAATTTTATGCAATCTGAAAAGTAAATTATTTAACCTAATTTAGTATAATATAATAAACGTAATAATTCACCTACTTAAATATTCGCACTAAAGTATTTTCCACATTTTGCAAAACATTATATCTTGATACACAATCTGTTATACATCTTACGTAAGCAACATTAAATAGGTAGAAGACCTTATAAGTACTCATACAAAAGTTCTTACGCTTTTTATTAACATAAGTTGCTAATTCACAGCTTAGACGCGTCATAAAAAAAGAGGTCTTAGACCTTAAATTTACGCCTAACTAATACACATAGTTTTGTCAATCAGTCAAACAAATATACGTCCGTTTATCATTAGATTATTTAATATAAAAAACGAAGACGGTCCGAAGTTTCAACTTCTGTTTTTCCATTCGTTTTTTCAAGGGATATTCATTTCTGTTTTTTTTGTTCCTGCAAACTCCGTTTTTATCCAACATTTTGGCAGCAGCTACCTCCCGATAGCCTACCTTGTTTCTGGTGGTGCTGGCTATCTTATGTCGTTGCTTTACTCTTTTTTGCAAAAGCGATTAAATAGTAAAACTCTGTTTATAAGTGCATTATCTTTTGTCGTTGTGCTGACACTGCTTTCGCGTCTCGGATTGTTTTTTGTCGATGAAAAGTGGCTGAGTTTTTTCATCTTTATCTGGGCATGGCCAACATCTTCGCTTCTCGCGATTGAGTCTGGTGGTTTGGCTATCAAACAGTTGAACCTCAGGCAAGTAAAGAGAATGTTTGGCGCAATCGGAATTGGTGGAATACTCGCATCTATACTTGGGTATTTACTCATTCCGGTTGTTTTACCTTATTTATCTCATGCCTACGACTTGCTAATTATTGCTGCAACAGGCGTGATAATAAGTATTTTTTATGTGGTAATAATCTTTCGTCGTTTTCCCGAAGAAGTGGTAAAAACAAACGAAAAAACAAAGCAATCGGAGATAAAAACTTCGTTCAAGGACTTATTTAAGGAGAAGTATTTTCGACTTATTATTATCTCCTCAAGTATTTCAATGATAGTTATTTACTTTACAGATTTTGCATATTTGTCAGGGCTAAAAGGGCAAAGCAATTTAATCGAAGGACCTGAAGAACTATCAAATTTTATTGCATTAGTTTGTGCAACGTTCAAGATCGGCGAATTGTTGAGTTCATACTTTTCCAGCAGACTTTTGGCGCGATATGGCGTGAGACTCGGACTGACAGCTCTACCATATTTTGCAACCTTTTTAATGCTTTTTGCGACATTTACAGGTTTCCTTGCAGGAACAGCTAATATCGTGTTTTTCACGCTTATAGTTCTAAACAAAATGGCAGAAAGAATTTTGCGCAGAGGACTCGATGACCCGGCATTCAACTTATTGTACCAGCCACTACCACCAACAGAACAGCTAAAGGTGCAAACCAGAATAGGTATAATCCAGCAAGCATCAATTGGCATTGCTGGAGCTTTATTACTATTAGTAAGTTTCGTAATTTCTACTGATGACGGTATTAGACTAGAAATATTTACCCTTATTTTCCTTCCCTTATTATTTTTATGGGCTTTTATTGCCACAAAACTGTACCAAGCATACAGATTGAAAATACGCCAATTACTTAGTTCTAAGAGTAAAAATATAAAAAGAGACATTTACCAGCATTCTTATGGAACAGAATTGCTGGCAAAAA
This sequence comes from Bacteroidales bacterium, assembly GCA_029934165.1. Classification (GTDB taxonomy): domain Bacteria; phylum Bacteroidota; class Bacteroidia; order Bacteroidales; family JAOZMU01; genus JAOZMU01. The sequence continues at coordinate 8,167 of JAOZMU010000079.1, read as the reverse complement.
AAATAAAAGACAAGCGTCCTGATATTGCCAGAATTAGTGTTACAATTTTGTCGGAAACGAATCCAGATATTTTGGAAACCTACTTGAATACTCTGTTGCGCTCTAAAGATAAGACAATTGTAAAGGCAGTTCTGCGTAATGCCTTGCCAACTTGGTCGCGACGAACTATTGCAAAAATAAAAAAAGTACAAGAAGACAATCCGACTGGAGACTTGTATAACCTTGCAACTGAAGCGATTGAAATAGTAGCATCAAAAAACCTAAAAGATGAACTGCCAGATGACTTTGAAGCATTATCAAAATCCAACAATTTTGCATCGAAATTGCTGGTTATCAAATATATGTCTAAATTTGACGTTGCAAACAGCGATGAGATATTACTAAAATACTTAGATGATAAATGTAGTACTATCAAAAAATCTGCCATCCGATTAGCGCGACGCTCAAGTTCGAGGGACGTAATACGCAAAATGGTTTCACTACTTCGGAACGAAGAACTTTATCATATCGCAGTGAACGCACTTCTCGATATTGGCGAAAATGCACTCGATGAGTTGGAGGCGATTGCAAACATCAATTCTCGACCAAAAATTGTTGTTAGGGTAATTGAAATTTACGCAAAAATAGGTACTACAAATGCCCAAAAACTAATACTAAACTATCTTAATTATCAAAGCCGAAGGGTGCAACACGCTGCTATTCAGGGGTTATTCTTTTGTCGCTTTCAGTCCAACGACGAAAACATCTCTTCGATTATCAAAAAACTGGGCGAAGTCATCGACACAATTTTGTGGTTGCAGGCAGGCATAGCCGACACTGTCTCTCATAAAAACACGCTGAAACTCGTGCAATCTCTTGATTTTGAGCTTAATAATCAAATGGAATTGATGTTTAAATTGCTAACATTAATTTACGATTGGCGTATAATAAGTTTAATAAAAAAGAATATTATTGGCGAAAATGTGATATTCGCCCTTGAAATCGTTGATAATTTTTTCTCTCAAGAGATAAAACAACTTATTATTCCGATTTTGGACAGCCTTTCTATATCGCAACGTATCAAGAAGTTACAGGCGTTGTTTCCTCAAGAACGCCTAAAACCAGAGCAACGCCTCCTTAACATCGTAACAAAGAGCCACTTGCGTATTGATAACTGGACAAGGACAAAAGCGATTGAAATGATTGGTAGATTGCATAAAAAAAAGCAATCGCATGCTTTGGACAGCGAGGAATATAATTTAGACTCAGATATTTCGCCATGGACAGAAGAAAATGTACAGCATTTTTTATCACGTATAAAAAAGAGTGAAATTCCTGACGAGATATTTCTTTGTATTCACCATACTGATAAATTGGTATATGAGATGGCAACAAAAACTGTATATGACGAAAACCCGGTAAGATGTTTTGACTATTTACGCAAATTATCTGATAAGAAAAAAGCGTTAATCAATCTTTTCGATAAAGACAATGGAGTAAAAAACTATATGCTAGCCGATAAAATAAAACTCATAAAAAAAGTTTCATTATTTTTTGGTATGCCCGAAAATATTTTAATACAATTAGCTAGAGTTCTGAGTGTTGTACGAAAAAGCAAAAAAGAATTTTTAGAACTAACACCACCAAATAACTGTAACAATGTTTTCCTTGTTTTGAAAGGAGAACTCCGAAGCACCGATAAAAAAACACCTCAGTTTTTTAGCAAAAACGATATAATTGTTCCCGGACTAAACCTTAACTCACATACTACCGAGCTGCAAATAACACGCGATAGTCTGTTGCTTGTTGGTGAAAGAGCACTTTATTTCAATCTGTTAATTGATGAAACAGAACTGATTAAACATATTTTTGAAGACTTCGAAGAGAATTATTAACACAACTGCCTGCGTTTTTCAAGCCACATCGACAGTAACTGCCTGTGTGGAAATTTGTTTTTACCATTATTAAAATTATTAATCATTAAACTAATAATATCAACATGAAAGAATTTAATAAGACCCTAGTTTTTACCGACTTACACGGCGATTTGAATATAATGGCAAAAAGTTTCGCAAATTTTGGTATTATGAAATACAATGCCGAAGAATTTGACGATTTAGAAACCGGCATCAAAAAATCTGCTACCGAAGAAAATAGCGAATATATTAACTCATTGATAATTAAACAAAACGAGCCAGTACGTTTAATGCTGCTTGGAGATTATGTCGACCGCAACAATTATGGCTATCATATTATCGAATTTTTGAAAGCAATAGAATGGGAAAATTACAATATTCACCCAATTTTTTTAATGGGAAATCATGACCTATTAAACTTGTTTTTCTTTACAAATCCGTATAAATTCCATGTTCTGTATAAACACACAGGAGCAAACATGAAACAAATAACAGAGTTTTTGGAAAGTATTCAACTCATAAAAAGCTATAACAGTTTTATAGAGTTACATAAAGAAGAAATTATTAAATTGCAAACTCAATTCTTTGAAAATCAGGAAATTGAACTTCCGTTATCAAATTATTCCATAAAATTAAAATACAACAGAGATTATACTAATATTAGTAAATTAATATGTCCGTTGAATAATAAAAAAGCTTTTTTTGAGGAATTTTCGAAAATAACAGGAATAAATCCCGAAAATGATGATTCATACTACGGATATAGCGAAAGCAGGTTTTTTAGCTCATTAGAAAGTAAAATATTTAATTATACTTCTAAATACGAAGGCCGTAATTATTTTCTCTTAGCAACACCAAGCAATGAATGTAGGGCATACTATGGTAATATTGGCAGAGCAAATTTTTTCAAACATCAAATTGATGAAAATACTTTTGAAGTACAGTTTGTTGACTGGCGAATAATATCTTACGTATGGCGAAAACATTATGGCGATTTTTTCAGAAACATAAAATACTGGTATTTAGAAAACTCTATTTTATATACGCATGGCGGTTTATCTCCACAAGCTATGGTAGATTCCTTTACTTTTGCCCCCATATACGATGTTGCAAAAGGAAAAATTAAGGAATAATTTCCGAAACACCCAACACAAAATATTAATCTTATCGCTAAACGAACAAACAGAATTACAAAACAAATAATATCAAACTCCCTGCTAGATTATAGTTTTGAAACACCTTCGGGAGTGGAAATAATTGATGTAATAGGATATAGCAGAGGATATTCGTGGGCAATGCCAGATTTTGGTGGTGTTGTGTGGAGCCATTTTAATAATGTTGAAAGGCATTTTTCCGACGAATGGCATTACAAAAAAGCAATGCACAATATGCTGGAATTATATACCGATTTCAAAAAAATAACAAAAATAACAAAAATTATTTGCGGACATACTCAGTATGTTGATGCAAAAGAATCGGAAATAAGATACCGAAAAATGAAAGGTATTGAAGAAACCGGTTTAGAATATATTTGTATAGACAATGGGTGTTCCGAAGCATACAGAGAAAGGAAAGGAAGCGTAATAAACGGAATAGAAATAGACGAAAATGGAGATATTATTACACCAATTAGTAATGGAAAATTAATAATTAATAATTAATAATTTTGCTTACGCCTGATTTAGTTTTAGTTAGGAATTTTTTTGGATTAGTTTATTTTTAATCTTTCACTTAGCTGATTTTTCGACACCAAAATAAAAAGGAACAGGATTTTTTCATAAAATAAATTCACATAGAATAAAAGCGATATACGTGTATTTGCGGATAAAAACAGCAACTCAATGACAATCAGGGTTTTTTGGGCGGCTTTAGGGCTTTTCGCTTGTAGTCGGTGCGCCGCCATGCGTTTTTGGCAAAGCGGTTTCGCGTGGGCTTCCTACGGTCGCCACGCCAAACCGCGCCAAAAATCGCATGGCGACACACCGAGCTACCGCTACAATCCCTGCCGCATTTGTTCACAACTGTAGGTGTGGCTTTAAGCTATACCGACAGTAACTTGATTTATAGTACATTACATAACAATCTGAAAGCATGAAAATTAAAACCATTACAATTTTCGTCAGCGATATTTTGGACGAAAACAACGACTCTGCAATAAAATCGGAATACGTCGAGTATAACGAAAAAGGACTCGAAATACTAAATATAGACTATGACCCGTCTGGAAAAATCAACTCAAAAATCCTCAGCCAATACAACGAAAAAGAACTGTTAGTTACTGAGCATGAGTTTGATACGGACAATGAGCTAATCGAGAAAAGTGTCACAGAGTACGACGAAAAAAACAGGCGACAGTCCGAAAAAACAACATACGCCTATGGAGGTTTTGAGGTTAAAAAATACAAACACGATGATAAAAATAACACTTTGGAAATCACACTGATAGATGAAGATAACGCAATAGTAGAAAGAGAAATTATTGAGATTCATGCTGGCGAATTTGTGAAAACACGAACAGTATTTGATGAGAACAATGAAGTTGTCGAACGCTATGAAAATGAGTACGATGAAAACAATAATATTGTTCAAGGTCTTGAATATCAAAGCGATAAAACTCTTTCGGTAGAAAAGCTATTTAAGTTTGACGATAAGCAAAATCTAATTGAGCGTATCTCAAAAAATGGCGAAGGGAAAGTGGTAGAGAAGGTTACAATTTCTTACGATGAAAAAGGACGTACAATTGAAACCAATTTTTCAGACCAATATCTAATTGTCAACGAGTATAACGACGAAGAAAAATCGCATACCGAAAAACGTTATCGAGCAGACAAAGTGATTGATACACAGATTATTACATTATTCGATGACGATGAAAATCCGTTAGAAAAAATTACACCAACAGAACGAATTATTTACAAATACGAGTTTTTTGAGGAAGGAAAATAAAATGGAAGTAAAAATTTTATTGACTTTGTTTTGATTTATCTTTGACTATCAGGATTTGTTCATGAAAATTTGGGCATGTTTCATAAAGTGCAAAAAGTGTCAAGTACAAATGAAACATGCCTAAACCTTGCTTTGACTATAGTTGAAAAATTGTAATAAATTGATAATAAAATAAATACATACTAATAATGGAAATTTCAACAAAATATGACCCACGCGAAAGAGAAACGCGATGGTATAAATACTGGATAGATAATGAGTTGTTCAAATCAACACCAGACAACCGCGAACCTTACACAAATGTCATTCCGCCGCCAAACGTTACAGGCGTTTTGCACATGGGACACATGCTCAACAACACAATTCAAGATGTTTTGGTGCGACGTGCGCGCATGCTGGGTAAAAATGCGTGCTGGGTTCCGGGGACAGACCATGCGTCTATTGCGACGGAAGCAAAAGTTGTTGCTAAGTTGAAAAGCGAGGGAATAGAAAAAACATCGCTTTCGCGCAAAGAATTTTTGGAACACGCTTGGGTATGGAAGGAAAAACATGGTGGAATTATTCTTGACCAATTAAAAAAACTTGGTGCTGCCTGCGACTGGGATAGAACAAAATTTACGATGGATAAAGACCTGTCTGAAAGCGTGATAAAGGTTTTTGTCGATTTGCATAATAAAGGGCTTATTTATCGTGGTGTGCGCATGGTGAACTGGGACCCTGCTGCAAAAACTGCCGTTTCGGACGAGGAAGTGATTCATAAAGAAGTTCAATCGAAACTTTATCATATACGTTACGAAATTGAAGGTGCTGATAATGAATGGATAACGATTGCTACGACTCGCCCTGAAACAATTCTTGGAGATACGGCAGTTTGCGTAAATCCGAATGATGAGCGTTATTTTCATCTACATGGCAAAAAAGTTATTGTGCCGATGGTGAACCGCGTAGTGCCTGTTATTGTGGACGAATATGTTGATACAGAGTTTGGTACGGGGTGTTTGAAGATTACTCCTGCACATGATGTGAATGACTACGAAATTGGTATCCGTCATAACCTCGAAAGCATTGATATTCTGAATGATGACGGTACACTTTCGGAAAAAGCAGAACTTTTTGTTGGACTTGATAGGTTTGTGGCTCGGAAAAAAGCCGTGAAAATGTTGCGCGAAAACGAAAACCTTGTCAAAGAGGAAGATTACATGAACAAGGTCGGCTATTCGGAGCGTAGCAATGCTGTCATCGAGCCAAAATTGTCGATGCAATGGTTTTTGAAAATGCAAAAACTTGCCGAGCCAGCTCTGGAAAATGTGATGAATGATAATATCAAGATTTATCCGCCACAATATAAAAATACGTACAAACACTGGATGGAAAATGTACGCGATTGGTGTATTTCGCGCCAATTATGGTGGGGACATCGCATTCCGGTTTTCTATTTGCCAAATAGTAATGAATTTGTTGTTGCCGAAAATGCCGAAGATGCTGTTTTGCTGGCACGCGAAAAAACTGGCGATAATAATTTGCAAACCAGCGATTTACGTCAAGATGAAGACGTTTTAGATACTTGGTTTTCGTCGTGGTTGTGGCCAATTTCGGTTTTCGATGGTATTCGTAATCCCGAAAACGAAGATTATAAATACTATTATCCTACTAATGACTTAGTTACTGCGCCAGAAATTCTGTTTTTTTGGGTGGCTCGAATGATTATTGCTGGCTATGAGTGGGCAGATAAACTCCCTTTCCGACATGTTTATTTGCATGGAATTGTCCGCGACAAACAACGCCGAAAAATGTCGAAATCGCTTGGAAATTCGCCAGACCCGATAAAACTAATGGAGATTTACGGGGCTGATGGTGTGCGTGTTGGCATGTTGCTTTGCTCGCCAGCAGGCGGCGATTTGCTTTTTGATGAGGCTCTAACGGAACAAGGTCGTAATTTTGGGAATAAAATCTGGAACGCCTTCCGCTTGGTTAAAGGTTGGACGGTAGATGCTGATATTCAACAACCTGAGGCTGCAAGAAAGGCAATCGAATGGTTTGATAATAAATTAAACAAAACCATCGAAACGTTGGAGCAACAGTTTGACGAGTTCCGCATTTCGGAAGCTTTGATGACGGTTTATCGCTTGTTTTGGGACGATTTCTCGTCGTGGTATCTCGAAATGATAAAACCGGCTTATCAGAAGCCAATAGATAAAAAAACGATTGATGCAACGATGAATTTCTTTGACCGTTTATTGAAATTGCTGCATCCTTTTATGCCGTTTATTTCGGAAGAAATCTGGCATCAAATCGAAGAAAGGAAAGAGGGCGACAGCATTTTGTTGACAAGTATGCCAAAGGCAGAGAAATATTCGGCAGAAATCATTGATTTGTTTGAAGCTACCAAAGAAACTATCGCAAAAATACGGTCGATTCGTAAGGACAAAAATATTGCAATGAAGGAAACCTTGGAGCTTTTTGTTAAACCTAACGAAGCAAAGCATAATGCTGATTTTGACACAGTTATAACGAAACTTTGTAATTTGTCGAAAATCGAAATTACGAAAGAAAAAGTCGAAAATGCAACTGGTTTTATGGTTCGTACATCAGAATTTTTTGTTCCGTTAGAAGGTTTAATAAATGTTGAAGAAGAGATTCAGAAACTGCAAAAAGAACTTTTGCGTGCCAAAAACCTAATGAAAGGTACTTTGAAAAAACTTGACAATAAGCGTTTTGTGGATAACGCTCCTGCAAAAGTAATTGAGATGGAACGCAAAAAACTTGCCGACGCAGAAACACGTATAAAGGCTATCGAAGCTCAAATAAACACAATGAAAGTATAATGTTTACTCAAGTTTCTGACTTCAATAACGCTTTGAATATCAAGCTATTGCAGATGCAAAAAGTGTTAAAAAAGTTGCATAATTCGACATAATATTGTATTTTTGAGATAGTTACAAACTAAGTACAAAAATAGTCTCATTACAATGTGTATGACATTTCTAAATCGTAATTTACAAGCTGCTATAAATCAGTGCTTTATGAAATTTGTAAAAATAAAGTAAAATACTGAGTATCAGCACAATCTATTTTTTTAATTTAAAAATGTCATACATATTGTCATTATGCAACATTATAAATGTAATGCAAATCAATCGGAATTTTTATCGGCATGTTTCATATTACAAAAATAAACTTTACACTTTTTACCGATTTTGGAAACCCTATTTTTTGTTCAACCTTAGCTTAGTAAAGCACAAAAATAGCGTTCCTTTTTGTATCATAGAAGTCAACTGAAGTTGGCTGATAGAACTTTTATTATTAGTATTTTCCACTAACTAAAG
>JAOZMU010000638.1 GCA_029934165.1 Bacteroidales bacterium | reverse complement strand
AGTCAAAGCTAACTGGTTAAGTAACAGGGGTGTCCAACTTTAGACTGGTAGCCGAGAAATGTAAAGAAGGGAAAGAGCTAATTTTAAAAGATGTTTTTAATAAAGATTTTGTTGCTTTTTTGGAAACAAAATCAGAATCTCTTTTGAAAGATGAATTAAAAGCATTGTTTCAAAACAAAATCTTCAAGAAAGTAAGATATTTAGATGCTATAACGACAGATAGCTCTGCGTTTATTCTTACCAATATTTATAAAACTTTCTCGAAAGGAACGGGTGTTTATCATGATAAACTTATTGATATATCTGAAATTGATGCAAATATAGAAGTTGTTAACCATGATAACGATTCAACAATAAGGCTTGTCGATTTTTTAGTAGCACAAAAAGGCAAAGTTGTTTATCTTGATTTTTGGACAACATGGTGCAGTCCGTGCATAAGAAATATTCCAAATTCAAATGATTTACAAGAAGTTACAAAAGACAAAGACATTGTTTACGTAAATATTTGCTTGGGTCTGGACAAGGAAATGAAAAAATGGAAATTGCTAATCGAAAATACCGAATGGCAAGGGACAAATCTATTCTATAAAGCCTCAGGTACAGTCGATAGTCCGTTGAAAAATTTATTTAGCTTTTTTGGTTTTCCTTCCTATAGAGTTGTAAATAAATTTGGTTTTGGTGTTGCCCGAGCCTCAAAAGGACCGCCGGCAATAAGGTATATTTTAGAAAAACTAGCAGAACAAGAGTATGTTAAATAACTATTAAAAAAAACCAGTAACTGTTACTAAGTGCCTCACCGACAGTTGTTTTACTGTCGGCGGGCTACTTGATTTGAGAAATTGCTATTTAGCGTTATTCAATTTCATTTATTCAACTATTCTCTTTTGATGATTATACTTTATCCCAAATTCTTCCAGTTCTTCAAGAACAGGATTGTATATCTCTGGATAAATAGGTAATACAGAGCCTCTTATTTTTATCTTTCCTTCTAATATCAACCTTGCAGAAATAGCAACAGGTAATGAAACAGTTCTTGCCATTGCACTATCGCCCCCCGGAATTCCATTAACTACGACTGTTGATGACCATTTTTCTTTTTTGCCGTTAAAATCAACAATAATATCATCATGAATCATTGCCATATCTTTTTCATGTGGTTGATATGACATTTTTTTAAGCATCAAATCAACCAGTATATCTACATTTGAGCCTTTGTCGGTAGCTATTTGTTTATCTTCAAAAAAACCTAGCCAGCTTAGCTTATTAATAAAATCATCTTTTATTTCAAGGTTAAGATAATTGGCAATTGCCTCTGCCCCATCTTTTGCCGAGTTTACAAGGCGGCTCATAAACTGATTATATGTCAGGTTTTTGTAATTATTAATTGTTGAATAATCTAATAGGTTCAGTTTCATGAATTTGCGTATAGTATTGCACCAGCCAGTAAACCTGAGAAGACCTCGATAGAAACTTACGTTGTCATCGAGTTCGTATGGTTCTTTATAAACTGCACATGTTCTGTTGGGATAGGTTTCAAATGTTCCAAGTCCCTCAAGGTCAACGAGACGGAAATGGTCGAACAGGTTTTTTGCCTTAATAATTTTACCGTCCTTGATATATTCTCCAGATGCCATAGCAGATTTCATCAGTCCTTTCGGATTCCATGAAAACTTGTAACCAAAAGGGTTTCTGTTATCTTCAAACGAGGGTAATCCGGCTCCATAAGAATCAAGACTTATAACTTTGCCGCCTTTTCTTTTTATTTCATCAAGCGATTTTTTGATGCCCATGTGGTCAATTCCTGGGTCTTCGCCAATTTCGTTTAAGATTATTACGCCGGCTTTTTTAGCTTCATCGTGCATTGCTGCTACTTCCGGAATTGTAAAATCTGTATGTATCATGTGCTTTTTGTGCTTAATACATATTTTAGTCGATTCTATTTGAAAGGCTGGCGGGATAAAATTTACAACCAAATCTGCTTCGGGAACCATTTTGTCAAGTTTCTCAAAATCAGTGGCATCCCATTGAATTGCAGTTGTATTTTCTCTTCCTGCTATTATTGCATGGGCTTTCGAGATAGTTCTTGTAGCAATAATTACATGATAATTGCATTTTTCCAGAAAATAATCTACTGCTGGTTTAACTACCATTCCGGCACCTAAAATTAAAATTTTCTTTTTGTTCATAATAATGTTTCTTAAAGTTTATAATTTTATATTTGGGTATCTTCTGTATTATGTTTCTCAACGAACAAGCTACCCAAGTTGCTGTTGTTAAGGTTTTAGACTTTGGACAAAAAGGTTCTATGGTAGAACGTTGTTGGTTAATAAATTTTCTGTTTGGTTCAATATTTGTTATGCTGCTATATTTCTTATAACAAGGCGATTACATAAATATTTTTTATGTAAATTTCTGAGGAATAATTTTTATTACAGAATTTCTATATATTGCAAATCATTTCAAAATTGTTAAGATGTACATTATCAGTACTTACGCAATAATCTAAAGTCCTATGCCAAAATTGAAATTCAATACCAACAATATTCTTCCATAGAGCCAAATGAATTTAATAAAGTAAGTCATTATTAGACTTTGGACAAAAAAATATAAATTAATTAATTATGAAACAATAAAA
>JAOZMU010000637.1:1908-2636 GCA_029934165.1 Bacteroidales bacterium | reverse complement strand
GCAGAAATCTGTAGGTTCACCCGTTTGGAGGACCAGCGCAGGGGGGCGAGGGCGGTCCGGGACCGCCCACACAACTTCCCCGGCATTGGCGTGATGTTCGGCCTCGGCCATCTGGTCCAGGGGGTGACCGGCGAGGATGTATTCCAAACCGCTTTCTGGTGTGCCCACACTGACTGCTAATACACGCCCTGCGCTCAAGCCAATTTTCATCCGTAGGGTAAATTCCCCGGCCCGGGTCTGCACCGCGCCAAAGTGGGTCACCATCTCGGCTTGCATTGCCAACGCGCAGGTGCTGGTCGCTAATATCCCATCCGGTTCGGCGGCAAACATACACGTTATCGCATCCCCGCCAAATTTGATGATGGCCCCGCCGTAGCTGTGGACGAGGGCGATCATCGTGGAGAAATAGTCATTGAGGACGCGCGTCAGTTCTTCTGCGCCCTCTTTGCCCAGCCGGGCCAATTGCTCAGACATCGGAGTAAAGCCAGAGACATCAGCGAAGAGCATGACCGCATCAAGGTAGTTGCCATGGCCGGGATTGGTGTTTTGTGATGGGTCTAAGATTTGGGCAATGAGCGTATGGGGAACATAGGCGGCGATAGCTTTTATGAGAACGCGGGTATTGGATATGGGCATCGGGCCTCCGGTGAATATAGGGTCTTACCAGTTATTTTCTTGTGCAATGAGCCAAGAATTTTAACGCAAAGACGCCAGGACGCTAAGATTTT
>JAOZMU010000637.1:0-1898 GCA_029934165.1 Bacteroidales bacterium | reverse complement strand
ACACAAGAATTTAACTTATCGTGATAAAGAATTCTAAGATTTTTAAAATCCTTAGGCAATTCTTTCGCAATTTGTTGTTATTGTATCACGAATAGGAGATACAAGCATAGTTTATTTTCTATAAAGTGCGTGTTACGTCAAGATGCCCGGTTTTCTTAGAAAACCAGGCATCTTGGTATGGATGAACTAACGGTGTAGTTTATGGCATATTACGCATAACTAACGGTAAGTAGACGTAAGCAAGTTTATCACTGATCACGATGTGGTAAGGTGTACTGCTGATGCTACCTAGTGCATTGCTGACGGTGACGGTGATGGTCTTGGCCCCTGTTGATGCCCAAGTATACGACATTGTATCTTGGCTACTTATGCGTGTGTGAACCTCGGCAGTTTTCCTGATGGCGGTCCACGTATAGGTTAGGGGCAAGGAAACATTAAGGGGCAAAACATGGGCTGTAAAGGTGTATATTGTATCACTGATGCCCTGGGTTGGCCCAGACAGTGTAACCGTCATTGGCGCAACGGGGGGCGCGGTGATGGTGATGGTGTGTGTGGCGGTGAATGGCAATCCACCCAGGGCGGCATCCGCACTGGCTACGCTCACCGTCACGAATTTGACGCTCGCCGTGGTCCATGTGTAAGGCAACGTGCTGGATATATAGGTGGAGGTAATCACGATGGGGGTGTGGAAATCAGCCGCTTGCCAAGTATAAGTTAGGGGTTTGGAGAGCATCAAGGTGCCTGAATTTACCGTTACAGTGGTTGTGAATAAATAACGGCTATTCACATTTCCTGATAGCGGTCCATTGATGGCGACGTCTGTCACTTCCGTGTCGGTAGACAGAAGCCCAAATTTGGATAACAGCCCAAATTTGGAGAAGTGATCTACCTTCCCTGTTGCAAACAGATCCTCCAAATCTACATACGCATCCTCCAGTGCTACCCACTCGTTGCGCACCGTGGAGTAGTAGGTGAGTTGCAGGTCATCGGCCTCGCAGCCGGCTGGCCCACAAGCTCTAGCCAAAACCGCCGGCGCAATGTAGAAGCTCAACCGCACTTTATTATTGAAGGTTTCCTCAATCAAGTTACCGGTGCTATCCCACGCATCTAGTTCGTAGCCAAAGCCGACTAATTGGTGCGCGGAGGGCAATGCCCCCACGGGCGTCGCGCAAATCTTGACTGTATTAGTTACCGGCATGGTATTGGCGGGGATGTCAACCAACGGTTCCGGCCAGCCACGCGGTGCGGGCAAGGATAACCGTTGGAAGTTGGCGGGGTCGAAAGTCCAACACAGTGGATCAGGCAATTCATAAAGCCGCGTTAAGATTAGGTCTTGACCCGTAACTGTGGTTTCGGTCATTACCACATCCAATTCATCGCTCAGGTAAAAGTCGTTATTGCGGGTATCTTCGTAGACGGCGAAGACGTGCCACGTTGTATCGGAGATGATGGGCATACGGTACATAGTGCCCAACGTTCCGGTGATTTCGATGACATCGCCCGTGTCTGACCAACCGATGATGTGGACTTCTGTGCCCGCTGGTAACGCGGTGCTGGGAGTCACAGTGAGGTTGCCGCGAATCTCTGGCCCCGTGCCGGTTGCCGGTTTGAGTCGGTATAACAAGTCCATTGGATTGTCACTCATTGACTGCCACACTTGTAATGCTGGTGGCCAGTAGGCCCCGTGGAGATGCGGTGGGACGTAGGCCCCAACTTCATACGCGCCGGCTAAGACGGGCATCGTGTAGTGCCCGCTGGCATCGGCTTGGGCTTCAAAGTACAGCCCCGCGCTGGGGGTGTTTCCTAGCCCTTCGGCGAAGACGTAAACGTGACGAGCGGCTTGCCCGGGACGTGCATACGCCGTCCCGGTGATGACTGCGTCAAGCGGCACCACGGGC
>JAOZMU010000636.1 GCA_029934165.1 Bacteroidales bacterium | reverse complement strand
AACATATAGGGTACAAAATAATCAATTATTAACATCCCAGTCTTAGACCTTACATATATTTTACATTGTTTAAACAATAATAATTTCCGAGAAATATTTTACAAAATATTGATAATCAACGTAAAACAAAACAAAAAACTTCAGTTCTACTCTTTCACAAATTTCTTTGTAGAAATTTTACCATTTCCATCAATTATTGTTAAGAAATAGAATCCATTTTCAAGTTCCGAAATATTTATTTCTATTTTTGTATTATCAAAAATAAGTTGTTTAAGTTTTTGTCCTGTAACAGAATAAACTTCAATTTTATTTATTACGTTAGCAGATTCAATAAACAAAATATCACTGGCAGGATTTGGATATAGTTTAACTTCGGAACTAATTTCACTAATTTTGGTAACATGATCGACATAAAAACCCAAATATTCTTGCATCGTCGAACTTGCGTTATTAACCACAGTTTCAGTTACTTCAACCCACTCTCCAGAGCCATCAAAAATGCTCTCGTTTCTGTTTCCAACTGTTACGGTTTGTTTTCTGTAAAAGCTAGTACTTTCGCCCCATTTTGGCGAAATTGTAGCAGAATAAATACAATCTACTCTGTCGTCCCAAGTGTCGCCGTTTCTAAGAATAGCCACAGGGTCATCGCCATTAAAATAGCAAGCAGTTGTCGGAATTGCGACAGAAACAGCGTACACAGGCGTGGCAGCATTTGAATGCTTATAAAGCCGAGTTTCTCCGGCATCAATAGTTCCAGTCAGCGGTGCGCCAGAGCCGTTAGTATCATAAGAGCCTGATGGTGTTCCTGTTGTGCCCCAACGAGCTAAATGATAATCTGTAAAATCTACCGTTTCGTCTCCAATATTTGTAATTTCGATGTACTTATTGCTTCCCGATGAACCCTCATAATATTGAGTAATTATTACGGTATTTACATCATTCGGGTCCACAACCAAAACTACAAATTCTTGTGTTATTGTTTTCTTAGTATTACGGTCGTCAGTTAGCGTTAGTGTTATGTTATGTTCGCCAATATTAGCTATTTGAGGCGTTCCGTTTAAAGTAGCTGGTAGAGTGCTATTGCTCAAACTCAACCAGTCTGGAAAATCGCCACTAATATTGAATGTTGCTCCAGCATCGCCGGTTGCCGTTATTTCATACAAATATTCTTGTTCAACATAAGCTCGTGTTAACGGTTCGGAAGTAAAAGTTATTGGATTTCCATCAGAGACCACAATATCAAAGCTTTGTGGCAATGTTGTTGTGCCATCGGTTAAATTTATTAAAACGCTGTAAGTTCCAATATCTGAAAAAGTTGGCGAGCCAGTAAGCGTTGCAGTTGCATTTCCTGCTTGGCTTGTTCCTGCCGTAAAAGTCAACCAGTTTGGGATAGTTTCTTCTGTGATTGAAAGAACAGCATCGCCACCCATAGCCGAGATGTTATACGTATATGGTTCTCTGTCAGTTGTCTCAGTATCAGGCACTGATGTAAACCACATCTCTGAGAAATCGTTATCCCAGATATGCTCAATCCATTCTGGATTATCAATAAATGGATTGCGATTTCCTTGAAACGAATAAACAACATCGTTACGATTTCTCTCATAATCATCGACAGGGTCTTCTAAATGCCAATTTAATAAATCTGTAAATAATGCGTGTTTAGGTTCATCAGAATTATTCGCAGGGAAATAATCAACTACCATTAAATCTGGTTCATCGCCCTCGCCCTCGTAACGTGCCGCCATATAAAACATCATTCGAGCTACATCGCCTTTAACTTCGGGTCTAGGTTTCCAAACCCACGCATCTGTTCCACCAGTGAAACCGCCTGTTTCAACCCCGTTATTAACAAAAGGAATTGTACATTCGGCAAACCAACGGTTGTTTCGTATCGAATTTACATTTCCTTCGCAAGCTCGCAGATTATGCGCATCTGTGGCTGCACCAGGGAGTATGTCTGGGCTAACAGCATTGTCGTGTATTCCACGCGATTTTGCCCATACGTGCTCGCGAGTCCAGCCATTGCCGCTATTCCATTCTGCTTCAGCGTTTAACGTATCGCCAGTGTAAAGCATGATAACATTTTCTGCGTTAACTGTGTCTTTATCAGTCTCTTTAAGAATGTCCCAAACATCGGTAGTGTCGCTGGTATATTCAAATTCGGTGTGCCCTTTTATGATATTATACAGAGCCGTTTTGAGAGCTTCGCCACCTGTGTTATACGTATTGTCATAATAACCGGCAGGAATTTTTTGTCCAAAACATACAAGACTAATCAGGATTAATAGATTTAGTACTAAGAATTTTTTCATAAATTTGCTTTTTTTGATTAATATTTCGGATAATTAGGTTAAGCGCAATAATCGTCAATTTATGTGATAACAAATTTAATATCAATATATTACACGCTGTCCTTTTGTAAGAAACAATAAAATTCTGGTTGCAAATTGAGCAAATGAATTGAGTGTGTAACATATTGGAGGATTTATATACTTTTGTTTTTCAGAGATATTTATTGTTATACAAACGTTTAAGAAAATTACCTGATTTTTCTAATATAGTTTAATATTCTACGAATGTCTCTTAGTAAAATGAATTTAATAAAGTAAGCCATTAAAATTCCTAACTAAAACTA
>JAOZMU010000635.1 GCA_029934165.1 Bacteroidales bacterium | reverse complement strand
ATTTAGTTTTAGTTAGGAATTTTAATAGCTTACTTTATTAAATTCATTTTACTAAGAACTTTTGTAAGAGTACTTATCATTACTGTTGGTGTCAATTTGTTTGCTACAAAGCTGTTTTATGGCATGGATTGTAGCGATAACGCAGTTACTAAAAAAGCCCCCGCGAAACAGCTTTTGCCAAAAACGCATAGCGGCACACCGACAACAAGCGGAAAAGTCCTTATGTCGCATATAAAAAAACACCCACACGTTAAAAGCTTAATAAACAATAGAATATAATTCTCCCAATACGTTACACACTATTATTAATTCACTTATCAATGTGTATGACATTTCCAATGTATAAAAACATATTGCTCTAATAATCAGCAGTTTAAATAATTTTTGCGGATTTTGCAAGGTGTTGATTTACAGGGGTTTTACAAAATGTAATTTAAAAATGTCATACATATTCACTTATGCGTTCAATATTTTGTATGTCTGCACAAAGTTGTATTTTTACGACATAAAATAATTGAACATAAACACCAAAAACTGATGACAAAAAAGGATTTCAAGAATGCAATATGTACAGGTATTCCGGTGCAATTGCCAGAACTAAAGGCTTTTGACAAAAGTGTTAGCCATGCTCCAAAACGGAAAGAAATTTTGACGGCAGAAGAAAAAAAACTTGCCTTACGAAATGCCTTACGATATTTCGATTCTAAATTTCATGCAGAGCTTGCCCCCGAATTTGCACAAGAATTGAAAGACTTCGGACGAATTTATATGTATCGTCTTCGTCCTGATTATAAGATATTTGCAAGACCAATAGATGAGTATCCTCATCAATCGAAGCAAGCTGCGGCAATTATGTTGATGATACAAAACAATCTTGATGATGCGGTAGCGCAACATCCGCATGAGCTGATAACGTATGGCGGAAATGGTGCTGTTTTTCAGAACTGGGCGCAATATTTGCTTACGATGAAATATCTTTCGGAAATGACTGACAAACAAACACTTGTGATGTACTCTGGACACCCAATGGGGTTGTTTCCTTCGCATAAAGATGCGCCACGGGTTGTTGTTACAAACGGAATGATGATTCCAAACTACTCTAAACCTGATGATTGGGAGAAATTTAATGCGCTCGGTGTTTCGCAATACGGACAAATGACGGCAGGTTCGTATATGTACATTGGTCCACAGGGAATTGTGCATGGAACGACAATTACTGTTCTCAATGCCGGACGAAAAGTATCGAAGGCTGGCGAGGGACTTGCAGGAAAACTATTTGTTACGGCAGGACTTGGTGGTATGTCGGGGGCGCAACCCAAGGCAGGAAATATTGCGGGCGTAATTTCTGTTACGGCAGAAGTTAACCCGCAGGCTACATACAAACGACACGAGCAAGGTTGGGTAGATGAGGTAATTACAGACCTTGATGAGTTGGTTGTGCGAGTGCGAAAGGCTAAAGAAGCAAAAGAAATCGTTTCGATAGCCTACGATGGAAATATTGTTGATGTTTGGGAGAAATTTGCCGATGCAGATTTATACGTAGATTTAGGCTCAGACCAAACCTCGTTGCATAACCCATGGGCTGGCGGTTATTACCCTGCTGGTCTTTCTCTTGAAGAGAGTAACGAAATGATGGTAAATAATCCTGATTTATTTAACGAAAAAGTTCGCGAGTCTCTACGTCGCCACGCTGCTGCTATCAATAAACACACGGCTCGCGGAACATATTTCTTCGATTATGGAAATGCTTTTCTTCTTGAGGCATCGCGTGCTGGAGCAGATGTAATGGCGGCAGATGGAATAGCCTTTCGGTATCCGTCTTACGTTCAGGACATTATGGGTCCAATGTGTTTCGATTATGGTTTTGGTCCTTTCCGTTGGGTTTGTGCTTCGGGAAATCCTGCCGACTTGGAAAAAACTGATGCTATTGCTGCAAACGTTTTGGGAAAAATTGCCAAAGATGCACCGCCAGAAATTAGTGAACAGCTGAATGACAACATTTTATGGATAAAAGAAGCAGGACGCAACAAAATGGTTGTCGGTTCGCAAGCGCGTATTTTGTATGCCGATTGCGAAGGACGAACAAAAATTGCTGAAGCTTTCAATGCTGCAATACGTTCCGGCGAATTATCTGGTGCTGTGATACTTGGACGCGATCATCATGATGTTTCTGGCACAGACTCGCCTTATCGCGAAACCTCAAATATTTACGATGGTTCAAGTTTTACTGCCGATATGGCAATTCAGAATGTTATTGGCGATTCTTTTCGCGGAGCTACTTGGGTTTCAATACATAACGGCGGTGGAGTAGGATGGGGCGAGGTGATAAATGGAGGCTTTGGTATGTTGCTAGATGGCTCTGCCGATGCTGACAGACGGCTACGTTCGATGCTTTTTTGGGATGTAAATAATGGAATTTCGCGACGCAGTTGGGCGCGTAACGAAGAGGCTATGTTTGCAATTCGTAGAGAAATGAAGCGCGAGCCTTTGCTAAAAGTTACTTTACCAAATATTGCTGATGACCAGCTTATTAACGACTTGTTTTAAACATAAAAGGCTACTTCGGTAAAAAGAAGTAGCCTTTTATTTATTGGACTTTGGACAAAAAAACGACTGATATTAACTATTTAACAGCTGATTATC
>JAOZMU010000634.1 GCA_029934165.1 Bacteroidales bacterium | reverse complement strand
AAATATTTCTTTTCGATGTGAATTGATTTTTTTTGTCCAAAGTCTAATATATTAAGTAATGGAAAATTAATAATTAATAATTTTCCATTACCAAGACTAATAAAACAAAAATAATTATGAGTATTCTAAATTTTTCAAATCAACAGTTATCAAATTTGCCAAAATTGAGTTCTAATCAAATTTTACAATGTACTGAATTAGAATTAAGCCACAATAAATTTGAAAAACTTCCAGAGAATATATCAAGTTTTGTTAATTTAACTTATTTGCTCGCAGAACATAACAAAATCACAACTATATCTGAGGATATTGGATATTTAAAAAAACTTACTATCTTACTTCTTGATAATAATAATCTTACATCAATTCCAACACTAATTGGCAAACTTTTTTCTATAGAGTATTTATCATTGAATAACAATAGATTAAATAAACTTCCATCTCAAATAGGATATTTACAAAACCTTAAAACCTTATACATTGCAAATAATAAAATTGGAAATTTATCAATAGGAATTGGAAATTTGCCAAAACTGGAATATTTTAATATTAGTGGAAATGAAATTTCAAATTTACCACAACTAAGTAATTATAAGGCACTAACAGAACTTAATGCCTCAAACAATAGATTAACTCAAATTCCAGTTGGAATTGGAGTTTTAAGCAAATTAGAAGAACTTTATTTACATGAAAACCAAATAGATGAATTACCTCAAGAAATTGTAAATCTAATAAATTTAAAATCGCTAAATCTTAGTGATAATAATCTTGAAAAATTACCGGAAAATATTGATAGATTAATAAAACTCAAAATATTGAATTTGTCTCACAATAAATTTAATAAACTTCCAAATGAGATTAAAAACTTAACTAATTTAAAAGAGATAAATTTAGCAGGAAACAATTTACCATTGCCCGATGATATTCCAAATACAGAACCACAAAAGATAATTGATTATGTCCTCAAACATCAGCATAAGAAAACATCACATCAATTTAACACTCAGAAGGTTCATGTTTTTCAAAATTTAAGTTTGCCAAAATTATTGGACGAATATACAAGTACATTAAAGAATGCTTTTGAGAAATGGAGTATAGATTTTATTAATGTTCAGGAATTAAAAAATATTAGTAAAACTATTAGTGTCGTTTTTTTAATCATTACTTGGGATACGCACAAAAACAAAAAATTGGTTAAAGAAATTATAGAAAAATGCGAAAGGCAAAAAATAGAATACTATATCTTGTTTCAGCCAGGGAAATATGTTACTCTCGATTCTGCTAATAAAGAAGAATTAAGTTCTGTTTTAGAAACTCATAAGTTTATAGAAAATAAATATTTTGATAAAGTTGTTGAATATTCTGATTTAGAGCATCTTACAATCGCCATAAAGGAACTTGTTCAGAGGGTATCTCCAGCGGTAAAAATAACCAAATTGCAGCTTGAAAACATTGGTCATTTTGAAAATATTGAAGTTTCTCTTAGCGATAAAGTAAACTGTTTTGTTGGTGAAAACGGAACAGGAAAAACCACGCTACTTAGGGCTATTGCTTTGGGACTTATTGGTGTAAAGCATAAAAAAATAAGCCAACGAAATCTAAAGAATTTTTTAAAAATTGATGGTTTCGATGACCAAAAGAATACAATAATTTCGGAGAAATCAAAAATAACTTTACATTATTCAATTGAAGGCGAAGAGTTTAAGAATGACGTAGATTTTAATTACGACAAATCCACAGGAGTTTATAGTTTTACGAATGATAAAATGTCAGAAGTTATTGTAAATGACAATAACTTAAAAGTATTAATGCTTGGTTTTCCGCAAAATCGGATAGTCCTTACATAACAGTGTTGGTATGATTATCAAATAGTTACAGGGCTGTTTTGAAATAAACAAAATCAAATTTTACTTAATAATCAAGCGATTAAAAAGTAAATTTCTACATATTTTCATCGACCAACACTATTTTGTGTGGACTATCCAAAATCGAAGTGAAATTAATTTTGACAAAGAATTTTCGCCAAAAGTTTTTACGCAACCACATGTAAATGACTTAATTCCGCTTATTAATAATCAAGATGACGAAAGGTTACATTCTTTTGTTGATTGGATTGTTAATTTGAACGATGCAGCCAAAACAAACGAATTAAAACAGGCGACATCGAAGAAAAACAAAAAGGTTAAAGAGCGTGAAATCATTGAAAAAACGTTTGAAATAATTTCAAAAATTTCTGCGTCAGAGATTGAATTTAAGGAAATTACGCAAGTATCGCCGCCAATGATTTGGCTCAAAACAAGTGATGCACCTAACGGCATAACGCTTGATTTGTTGGCGCAAGGTTTTAAAGAAATAATTGGTTGGATTGGCTATTTTATCCAAAGAATGGTTGAAGCATATCCGTTTGCCAGCGATTTTACAGAAAAATCTGCAATTGTGTTAGTAGATGAAATTGATGCTTTTTGTCATCCTAAATGGCAACTAAAACTGCTAAACGAACTGCAAAGCGCATTTCCTAATGTTCAATTTATTGTTACATCTCACTCGCCTCTAATAACCTTAGAAAGAGACGATAATGAAATTAAGGAATTGTTTATTAGACTTTGGACAAAATTATTAAAACTAATAAATAATAATCAATTAATAA